>DATHEV010000689.1:0-8336 GCA_035318405.1 Iamia sp. | reverse complement strand
CCTCTCCGACGAGGAGAAGCGCCAGCGCCGGCTCGTGCACATCCCCATGGGCCGCTTCGGCGAGGCGGCCGAGATGGTGCAGGGCGCCCTGTTCCTCGCCTCCGACGAGTCGTCCTACATGACCGGCCAGTCGCTCCTGATCGACGGCGGCATCACCGCCGCCTACACGACCCCCGAATGAGGTCTCACTGATGGCTGCCCACGGGATCCTCGCCGCCGACGAGCTGCGCCAGCTCGTCGCGTCCGACAACGTCGACACCGTCCTCGTCTGCTTCACCGACATGCAGGGCCGGCTGATGGGCAAGCGGGTGACCGGCCGGTACTTCGTCGACACCGTGCTCGAGGGCACCATCGAGGCCTGCGACTACCTGCTCGCCGTCGACGTCGACATGACCCCGCTCCCGGGCTACACGTTCGCCAGCTGGGACACCGGCTACGGCGACATGTCGCTCGTCCCCGACCTGGCCACGCTGCGCCTGGTCCCGTGGATCCCCAAGACGGCCCTGGTGCTGTCCGACCTGGTGCACGAGGGCACGACCGAACCGATCCGGGTGTCGCCCCGGCAGATCCTGCGCCACCAGCTCCAGCGGGCGGCCGACCTCGGGCTCACGGTGAAGATCGGCGCCGAGCTCGAGTTCTTCCTGTTCAAGGACACCTACGCCGAAGCCAAGCAGAAGCGGTACCACGGCCTGACCCCGTACTCGGACTGGATCGAGGACTACCACATCCTCCAGACGACCCGGGACGAGCACATCATCCGCCAGATCCGCAACGGGATGGACGCCGCCGGGGTGCCGGTCGAGTTCTCCAAGGGCGAGGCCGGCTACGGCCAGCACGAGATCAACCTCGTGTACGCCGAGGCGCTGGAGATGGCCGACCGGCAGGTGATCTACAAGAACGGGGCGAAGGAGATCGCCGCCGCCAACGACGTGGCGATCACCTTCATGGCCAAGTGGTCCATGGACGACGTCGGGTCGTCGTGCCACATCCACTCGTCGGTGTGGGCCGACGGTGGCACCCGCTCGCTCGCCCTGGCGTCCGATGGATCGTCGGTGCCCGACGGTGGGCTCTCGCCGACCGTGCAGCACTGGCTGGGCGGGCTGCTGGCGGCGTCGCGCGAGCTGACGTGGCTGTTCGCCCCCAACGTGAACTCGTACAAGCGGTTCATGCCCGACTCGTGGGCGCCCACCGCCGTGGCCTGGGGCGACGACAACCGCACCTGCGGTCTGCGCATCGTCGGGCACGGGGCCCACCGCCGGGTCGAGAGCCGCATCCCGGGCGCCGACGTCAACCCGTACCTCGCCTACGCCGGGGTCATCGCCGCCGGCCTTCACGGCATCGAGAACGAGCTCGACCCGGGCGCCGCCTTCGAGGGCAACGCCTACGAGTCGACCGAGGTGACCCGCATCCCGTCGACCCTCGTCGAGGCCATCGACCTGTTCGAGGGGTCCGACCTGGCGAAGGCCGCCTTCGGCGACGACGTCCACCACCACCTCCTCAACACCGCCCGCCAGGAGTGGCTCGCCTCCAACCGCGCCGTCACCGACTGGGAGCTCCTCCGCGGCTTCGAGAGGTTGTAGGGCTGTTCTGTCAATCCTCATGCACCGTGGAGGTGCACCAGGACGGACAGAACGGGTCGTCAGAGATCCCGCCGGCGCGGGCCCCGCAGCTCAGCGTGATCCATGACCACAGGATGGCGGGTACGGTCGCTGGTCATGGCTGCACCTGGTGGATCCGGACCGATCGGGCCGTTCCCCGCGGGGGTGAGCGGCGAGGAGGCCGAGGCCGAGTACGACAAGCTGCGGCGACGGGTGCTGTGGTCGCTGCCCTACGGCCTCTACGTGCTGGGCAGCCGGGACGGCGAGCGCCGCAACGCCATGACGATCAACTGGGTCACGCAGGTCAGCTTCGAGCCCAAGCTGGTGGGCGTGGGGATCGACAAGACCGCCTTCACCCACGAGCTGGTCACCGCCGGCGGGGTGTTCAGCGTCAACACGATCTCCCGTGAGGACCGGGCCATCGTCCGGAAGTTCACCAAGCCGGTCGAGGTCGATGCCGCCGCCATGACGCTCAACGGCTTCGCCTTCCACGACGGGGTCACCGGGGCGCCGATCCTCGACCAGGCGCCGGCCTACGTCGACTGCGAGGTCCGCCAGGCCGTCGACTGCGGCGGCCACACGTTCTTCATCGGCGAGGTCGTCGACACCGCCTTCCAGCACGCCGAGGACACCGAGGTGCTCCGCATGGAGGACACCCGCATGTCCTACGGCGGCTGAGCGCGAGCGAGCGTGGCCGAGGTCGTGCGGCAGGGCGTCCTGCGCTTCTCCTACGGGATCATGGGCTCGGGCAAGTCGACCGTCGCCCTCCAGGTCCACCACAACCTGATCCGCCGCGGGCTGCGCGGCGTCCTCTGCACCCTGTTCGACCGGGAGGGCACGTCGGTGTCGAGCCGGCTCGGCGTGTCGCACCCGGCGGTCGAGGTCACGCCCGACATCGACCTCCTGGCCTTCGCCCGGGCCGAGGCCGACGCCAGCGGTGGCGATCTCGACTTCCTGGTCTGCGACGAGGTCCAGTTCTACGCCGAGGAGCAGATCGACCAGCTGGCCGCGGTGGTGGACGAGATGGGCGCCGACGTCTTCGCCTACGGGCTCCTCACCGACTTCCGGGGGCGGCTGTTCGACGGCACCCGCCGGCTGATGGAGGTGGCCGACGAACGGGTGCCGCTCAGCGTCGAGACCCGCTGCTGGTGCGGCCGCCGGGCGACCCACAACGCCCGCCTCGTCAACGGGGTCATGACCCGTGAGGGCGAG
The DNA here is from genome assembly GCA_035318405.1 of Iamia sp. Lineage (GTDB taxonomy): Bacteria > Actinomycetota > Acidimicrobiia > Acidimicrobiales > Iamiaceae > Iamia. The sequence goes on along the minus strand of DATHEV010000689.1, from coordinate 5,526 downwards.
ACGGTCGTGATCGCCGACACCGAGGCCATCGGCACCAGCAACGAGACCCCGCTGTTCGGCGACATCGTCAGCTACGAGCTGCTCTGTCGCCGGCACTACGTCGCCGGTGTCGTGAAGTAGGCCTACTGTCCGACCCATGAGCGACGACGGTCCTGCCCGCCTCCCGGAGACGGGCACCCCGGTCGACGAGCTGCTGGAGCGGATCGACACCGCCCGGGCCGGCGATCTCGACTGGAAGGGCGGCCGGGCCTTCAGCCTCGTCTACAACTCGGGCGACGAGGCCCACGAGGCCGTGCTCCACGCCGTGGCCGACCGCTACCTGCACGAGAACGCCCTCAACCCGTTCCGCTACCCGAGCCTGCTCCAGATGGAGCTCGACCTCGTGGCCATGGGCGCCGACCTCTTCGGCGGCGTGCCCGACGCCGGGGCCGTCACCGCCGGCGGGAGCATGAGCATCTTCTGCGCCGTGCAGGTCGCCCGGGGCCACGCCCGCGCCGACATGGGGATCCCCGAGCCGCAGATCCTCGCCCCGGAGACCGCCCACCCCGCCTTCGCCAAGGCCTGCGACCTGCTCGACATCGAGCTGGTCCTGGTGCCGGTCGAGGCCGACGGCCGGGTGGATGCGGCCCGCCTGGCCGAGGCGATCACGGAGCGGACGGCGATGCTCGTCGCCTCGGCCGCCTGCTACCCGTTCGGCACCATCGACCCGGTGGCCGACGTCGCCGCCCTGGCCGCCGAGCGGGACCTGCTCTGCCACGTCGACGCCTGCCTCGGCGGCTTCCTCCTGCCCTTCTGGGAGGAGCTGGGCCAGCCCGTCCCGCCGTGGGACCTCTCCGTGCCCGGGGTGACGAGCCTCAGCGCCGACATCCACAAGTACGGCTACGCCTTCAAGGGCGCCTCGCTGGTGCTGTACCGGGACCGGGACCTTCTCAAGCACCAGCACTTCTGGTACTCCGACTGGCCCGGCGGCCTCTACGCCAGCTCGACCCCGGCCGGCACCCGCCCGGCCCCGCCCATCGCCGGTGCCTGGGCCGCCCTGATGCACCTCGGCCGGGAGGGCTTCCTCCGCCTCACCGGCCAGGTGCTCGACGCCCACACCGCCTTCCTGGCCGGCATCGCGGCCTCCGACGGCGCGGTGGTGGACCCGAAGCCGGACATCTCGGTGTTCCAGGTGACGACGCCCGGCCGTTCGCACGACGCCGTGGGCGACCAGATGGACGCCCGGGGCTGGAACCTCGATCGCCAGCAGGGCGGGCTCCACGTGATGCTCTCGCCCTACCACGCCCAGGTGGCCGATCAGTTCATCGCCGACCTCAGCTCGTCGCTGGCCGACGTGCCGGTGACCGAGGACGCGCCCACCCCCTCCGACGTCTCGACCTACGGCGGCATCGCTGAGGGGTAGGCGGGACAGGACCGAGGTGGTCGCTCCCGTGGGGGCCGTCCTGTGCGGTGGGGCGAGCCGGCGCATGGGCCGGGACAAGGCCCTGGTCCCGATCGAGGGTGTGGCCCTCGCCCGCCGGGTGGCCGACGCACTCGTCGCCGGGGGGTGCGCGCGGGTGCTGGCCGTCGGGGGCGATGCCACCCGTCTGGCCGCCCTCGGGCTCGAACCGGTGCCGGACCGGTGGCCGGGCGAGGGCCCCCTGGGCGGACTGGCCACGGCCCTCGGTGCCGCCGACGAGGGCGACGTGCTCGTGCTGGCGCCCTGCGACCTGCTCCACCCGTCGCCCGCCGCCGTGGCCACCCTGCTGGGCGCGCTGGCCGCGCCCGAGGTGGACGCCGTCTCGGTCCGGGTGGGCGACCGGGTCCAGTGGCTGCCCAGCGCCTGGCGGGTCACGGCCCGGCGGGCGGCGCAGGTCGCGGACCTGGTCGACGGCGGCGACCGCCGCCTCGACGCCGTGGCCGCGCTCGTCGGGGCCGGGGTCCGGACCGTCGACCTCGCCCCCCACGAGGTGGCCGACGCCGACACCCCCGCGGACCTCCCCTGACCTGGTTCGATCGGGACCGTTCTGAGGCGGAACGAGCACGCCGGCATGCCCGGTGCGCCGCAGAACGGCGATGGTCGCTTCTGAGGCGAGGGGGCACGCTGGCGTTCGCCGTGCGCCTCGGAACGGCCACCATCGAGTGCGCTGCGTGCGGCTGCGCGAGCGCCCGGTGACGGAGGGTGCTGGCCCGCCCGGGCCCCGCCGGTAGGGTGGGCCCTCGACGGAGAGGAGGCGCGCGTGGACGTGCCCGAGGTGGACATCGAGACCTTCGCCGCCCTGCACGCCAGCGGGGTCACCGTGATCGACGTGCGCGAGCCACACGAGTACGAGGAGGCCCACGTCCCGGGGGCCGTCCCCATCCCGCTCGGCGAGGTGCCCGACCGGACGGCCGAGGTGCCCGAGGGCCAGACCGTCTACCTGGTCTGCGCCGTGGGTGGCCGGAGCGGGCGGGCGGCCGAGTACCTGCTCGGCCAGGGCCGCGACGTGGTCAACGTCGCCGGCGGTACCAAGGGCTGGATCGAGGCGGGGAACCCCACCGTCGCCGGCACCGAGCCGGAGTAGAGCTGCCGGTGGGTCGGGGGGCCAGAGGCGGCCGAGCGCGAGCGACGCCCACACCGGACATCGACGCGGCGTGGATCGACACCGACGCGGGCCTGGCCGCGCTCGTCGAGGAGCTCTCGACCGTCGACCGCTACGCCCTCGACACCGAGTTCCACCGCGAGAAGACGTACTGGCCCAAGGTGGCGCTGCTCCAGGTGGCGTGGGAGAACACCGAGGGCCAGATCGCCATCGCCCTCGTCGACCCGCTCGCCATCGACATGACGCCCTTCGCGGCGCTGTTCGCCGGTCCCGGCCTGGCCGTGATGCACGCCGCCAGCCAGGACATCGAGGTGTTCGAGCACAGCATCGGGGCGGTGCCGTCGCACCTCTTCGACACCCAGATCGCCGCCGGCTTCCTGGGCTACGGCACCCCGTCGCTCACCGCCCTGGCCGAGGGCGAGCTGGGGATCCGCCTGCCCAAGGGCGACCGGCTCACCGACTGGCTGCGGCGCCCGCTCGACGACCGCCAGAAGGCCTACGCCGCCGCCGACGTGGCCCACCTCCACGAGCTGCACGACCGGCTGGCGGCCGAGCTGGAGGAGCTCGGGCGCACCGCCTGGGTCGCCTTCGAGAACGAGGCCCAGCGCACCTGGCGCCCCCTCCGCCACCCCGAGCAGTCGTACCAGCGGATCAAGGAGGTCCGCCAGCTGCGGGGCACCGCCCTGGGCGTCGCCCGCTCCGTCGCCGCCTGGCGCGAGCGGCGGGCCGCCGAGCTCGACATCCCCGTCCGCCACGTCATGGCCGACCTCGCCGTCGTCAGCGTGGCCAACCGGGCCCCGGCCGCGGTCGGCGACCTCAAGGGCGTGCGCGGCCTCGACGACCGGTTGCGCCGCGGCTCGCTGGCCGACCAGATCCTCGCGGCCGTCGCCGTGGGGCTCGAGAACGGACCGCCGGCCCGGGCCGAGCGGGCCTCGGACCACGAGCTCGACCGCAAGCTGCGCCCCGCCGTCGCCCTGGTGTCGGCCTGGATCGCCCAGCTGGGCCGCACGCACCGGATCGACACGTCGCTCCTGGCCACCCGGTCCGACATCGAGGACCTGCTGATCGACGGCTCCGGCCGCCTGGCCGACGGCTGGCGCAACGAGCTGGTGGGCAAGCCGATCCGCGACCTCGTCGACGGGAAGGCGGCCCTCGCCTTCGACGGCGAGGACCTCGTCCTCGAACCCCGCTCCTAGCCCGACCCGCCCACGAGGTGCCTGGCACCTCGTGGGCGGTGGGTCAGGCGGGACGGAGGATGACGGCGGAGTCGGCCGGCAGCTGGCCGGTGAAGGGCGCGCCCTCGCCGGTGCCGGTGCCGGTGCTGGCGACCTCGACCACCCAGTCGCCGTCGAGGGGCAGGTCGACCGGGTCGGACGCGAAGCACACGGCGACGAGACGCCGGTCGGAGCCGGAGGACCGCTCCCAGGCCAGCACGCCGTCGGGCGCGCCGAGCGTCGTCTGATCGCCGGCGACCAGCGCCGGCGACGCCCGCCGGGCGGCCAGCAGACGCCGGTACAGGTGGAGGATCGAGCCCTCGTCGGCCCGCAGGGTCTCGGCGTCGCGTCCGTCATCGGCCGATGGCGGCCAGGGCAGCCAGGGGTCGGCGCCCCAGCCGTGGCCGGTGTCCGCGGTCCACGGCACGGGCGCCCGGCAGCCGTCGCGCCCGCCCGGGTCGACCACCCGGTCGGGCGGCACGACGGCGTCCTCCAGGCCCAGCTCCTCGCCGGCGTAGAGGAACGCCGTCCCCCGCAGCCCGAGGGTGAGGAAGGCGGCGGCGCGGGCCCGCGCCTCGCTGCCGTAGCGGGTCCGGTGCCGGGGGCTGTCGTGGCTGGACAGCACCCACGTGGGCCAGCCCGCCGGCGCGATCAGGGTCTCGACCTCGTCGACCCGCCGGCGGAACACCTTGGCGTTCCACGGTGCGTGGAGCGGCGGGAAGTTGAACGACAGGTGCACACCCCGGCCCCCGTCGTAGTACTGGGCCACCAGCGCGGTGTCGAGGAGGTAGACCTCGCCGACCATCATCCGCTCGCCGTCGTAGGAGTCGAGCAGGTCGCGGATCCGCCGCAGGCGGGGGATGGTGACCTCGGGGGCGTGGTTGAGCGCCGAGTGGGGGATCGGGATCAGCTCGGCCGGGTCGTCGGGCAGGCCCGGCTCCTTGCCGATGGCGTGGAGCACATCGGCCCGGAAGCCGTCGACCCCCCGGTCGAGCCAGAAGCGCAGCACGTCGTGCATGGCGGCCTCGACGGCGGGGTTGTCCCAGTCGAGGTCGGGCTGCTGGGGCAGGAACAGGTGCAGGTACCACTGGTCGCTCGCCTCGTCGACGGTCCAGGCCGGCTCGTCGTCGGCGAACGACGCCCGCCAGTTGTTGGGCGGGGCGCCGTCGGGCGTGCGGTCACGCCAGACGTACCAGTCCCGCTTCTCGGCGTCGGGTCCGGAGCGGGCGTCGACGAACCACGGGTGCTCGTCGGAGGTGTGGTTCGGGACCCAGTCGATGATCACCCGGATGTCCCGCTCGTGGCAGTCGGCGACCAGCCGGTCGAAGTCCGCCAGCGTGCCGAAGAGCGGGTCGACGTCGCAGTAGTCGGCGACGTCGTAGCCGAAGTCGGCCATGGGGGAGCGGTAGAAGGGCGACAGCCAGATGGCGTCGACGCCGAGCCAGCTCAGGTGGTCGAGGTGGGATCGGATGCCCTCGAGGTCGCCCACCCCGTCCCCGTCGGCATCGGCGAACGACCGGGGGTAGATCTGGTAGACGACCGCCCCCTGCCACCAGGGTCGATCGTCGGAGGAGGACACGTCGTCGGGCACGGCCGCGGACGTTAGCCAGGCGATCGACGGGTGCGGCCGGATCTCCGGGGTAGATCGGCCCCGTGGCACGAGACGAGCGGTACCAGGACGTGATGGCGATGCTGTCGATCGGGGCGAGCCTCGTGATGCTCGGCCTCGGAGCCGTCTTCCTCCTGGTCTA
>DATHEV010000688.1:0-2351 GCA_035318405.1 Iamia sp. | reverse complement strand
GAGGAGGTCGTCGGTGAGCGGAACGGTGCGGCCGGCAGTGAGGTCGGCGATGCCATCGTCGAGCGCGGCGGTGAGGTCGGCTCGGTCGCGGAGGACGCGCATCACCTGAGCGAGGAGGTTCCGGTCCTCGGCGTGCTGGCGTACGAGGTCGAGGGCGTGCTTCACGTCGGCGAGGGAGAGGACCTCGATGCGGACCGGCGACGCCCCCCGAACGGGCTCGAGGACGCCGGCATCGATCCACGCTCGGACGGTCGGCTGGGAGAGCGAGAGCACCGCAGCCGCCTCGGATACCTTCACGCCCCGCTCGCGGGCAGCGACCCGACGGTGGACGTCGTCGAGCGAGCGACGGCGCTCGGGGTCGTCCTCGTGAGCGGCCAGCTCTTGCAGCGTGATCAGATCGTCCACGACGTCGATGATCGACATGGGGCGAAGGCTACACCGCAGGTTGCGGGAATCGAGCGGAAATCGAAGGCTGACCTTTTCCCCGAGCCGGATGCCCGATCGGGTCCGAGGGGCGTCGCCCGTGCCCGCTGCGTGCCCGTACGGATTGAAAACGGTGGTCACGGGCGGGACATCACGGACACGAAAAACCGGTCCTGACCAGGGATTACGCCGATCAGGCGCAGGTCACGGAACGGGCTGAACGTCATTTGGGAGCAGGGGTCGGGAGTTCAAATCTCCCCGGCCCGACCACAAGACCGCAGGTCAGGGCGTTCCGTCTCGCCGGGCGATCTGAGCTCCGGCCCCGGCGCCCGAAGGTCGGGCGCTCAGCAGGAGTTCCCCGCGTTTGGTTCCCCGCGGAACCAGCGCTGAGCACACGGCAGGCCCACGACCACCCGCTGCTGGGCCACGGCCACCTGGCTCTGGTCGGAGGTGCTCGCCTGGGCCGCCGACACCGGTCGGCGGCCACCAGGCTCGTCGGCCGGCCTCAGCACGACGAGGCCCTCGGCCGAGAACTCCAGTCCCCGAGCGCGGCCGCCGGACTATGACGAGAGTTCAGCCCGGCGCGACCACCAGGCCTCGGCGGCGGTCATTGCGCTCTCGGCCTCGTGGATGCCGTCGCCCACGAGCCCTGCGGTGGCAGCCCAGTGCAGGGGTACAAGGGCGAGAGCCCCGGGGAGCCAACGGTGCTCGTCGCGAGTCAGCGGTTCCGGAGCCGTGCTCTCGTAGGCGTCGAGCAGTCGCTGCGGCTCGAGCAGTTCGCCGCTCTGTGCGACGTGGTGCAGGCTGGCCGCGACGTCGTACAGCCGCTCCCTGACCCTCGCAAAATCCAGGTCGAAGGTGGCCCATGAGCCGTCTGACAGCTCTCCCACGTTGGCCAGCTTGTAGTCCCCATGGATCGGAGTGCATGGCAGCTCGACCTCCTTCCGGAGCGTGGAGAGCTCGCCGGTCAGCTGGCGCATCCGCTGCACGACCGGCTCGCTGCGGGGTCCGAGCCTGCGGCGTGTGAAGCCGACCGAGTAGCGCAGCTGGCCGAAGGTTCTGTGGTCGTCGAGGGGTTCGGGCGGGCTGGGCTCCCAGACTGCTTGGAGCGCAGTGTGTAGGCGTCCGAGCTCCTCGAAAAGGCGGACGTAGGAGTCCTCGTCCGCCCGGGGCGGGACGTGATCGATGAACTCCTCGATCTCAGCCCAGCGATCAGCGACCCTCAGGAGGTCGCCGCCGGAGATCCGAATCGGCCGAGCGACGCGGACCTGCGTCCGCTGGAGCCGCTCCCGCAGGCGCCGCAGTCCCGCGACCCGGCCGCGGCGGACCCAGGGCCTGTGAACCCGGAGGACGACCGGCGGCTCAGCGTCCATCCGCACGTTGAGGTTGAACCCACCGCCGATGTCTGCCCATCCGGCTCCTCCCGCGACGCGGGCGATCAGGGCCGAGACGGCCGGGTCATCTGGGCTGGCTCTGGGTCCGAACCAGCGCGGCAAGGGAGGGGGAGCGGCCGAAGCTTCGATTCCGGTCATGGCCATGGCCACCAGCGCTCAGAGGCTTCCCGTCCCAGCCGTCCGCGGCCGCGAGCTGCTCACGGCATGCCGCGAGTGGCGTGTCGGATCATGGTCGAGGCCGTCTCGCGGGGCTGGCCGACGGGCTGGAAGCCGACCGACTCGTAGAGGGCACGCGCCGGGTTGTCGTGGTTGACGGTGAGGCTCAGAGCCGCGTATCCCTGAGCGACGCTGGCATCGATGAGTCCCACGAGGAGCCGCCGTCCGATGCCCTCGCGCCGACGGGACGCGACGACGGCGATGGCGAGCTCGGGGACATCCTCAGCGACGAAGCCATGCCCGTGGCTCGCCTCGGTGAAGGACCGATACCAGGCGGCGCCCACCGGCCCATCGTGTTCGGCGACCAGCCCATGGTCA
>DATHEV010000687.1:0-3011 GCA_035318405.1 Iamia sp. | reverse complement strand
GTTGGCGTAGTGGTCGGTGAAGGCGGCGATCTGCTCGGCCGACAGCTCGATCGTCGTGGTCATGACCTGCCAGGACACGCCCTCGGAGCAGGGCGGGGTGGTGAGGCTCCCGGCGTAGTGGAAGAAGGTGCTGTCCTCGGGGAGCATGGCGGCGGCGTTGATGGTGGCGCCGTCGACGGGGACGGGCTCCTCGGTCACCTCGGCCGGGAGGTTGTCCATGATGGTGGCGTAGGCCGGGTTCTCGGCGCCCTCCTGGATGAGGACGCCGACCACGGCGAGGCTCTCGTCCTCGGCCTGGTGCACGAAGTGGATCTCCAGCGGCGTCGTGGCCCCGTCGATCGTGTGCTCGCTGTGGGCGTGGAAGTGGAACTGGAGGAGCTCGTAGCGGGTCCCGCCGAGCTCGATGCCGCTCCCGGGGTCGTAGACGCCCTGGACGGTGTGGCCGTTGTCGACGAGGGCGACACCGCTGGGCTGGTAGTCGAAGACGATGTCCGGGAGGTCGGCGTCGCCGGCCTCGGCCGCCTCGGTGAGGTCGATCGGCGACTGCTCGGTGCCGGCGCCGCAGGTGGCCCACTCGTCGCTCAGCTCGGCCCAGTGCTCCGGGCCGTCCTCGCCCTCGTAGGTGAAGTGCGGGTCCTCGTGCTCCTCTTCCGCCTCGGCCTCGGTGGTGGTCGTGTCGGTGTCGTCGCTCGAGGCCGCCTCGGTGGTCTCGGTGCCCTCGTCGGCGGACGTGGCCTCGTCGTCGTCGCCGTCCGAGCACCCGCTGGCCACGAGCAGGGCCACGGCGAGGACCGCGGCGGCCCCCCAGCGCGATCGTCGGATCGGTGCGTGGATGTTCGGTGTCATGGTTCCCCCTGGTCAGCGCCCAACCCGCGGCCGGGGCAGCCCCGATCATGGGGCCCGCCGCGGCACCCCGTCCATGGGACGTTCCGTCCTATGCGGGCCGGGTCGAAGAGCGGACACCCGGCGCCGAGCAGGGGGGGAGGGGTCCCGGCGCCGGGTGGCCGCCGACCCATCATCCCCACCCGCCACGGAATCAACCCCCGGCGGGATGTCGAAGACGGGCCGCCGGCTCCGACCCCCCACGGAAGAGGCGCCCGAGCGGGCGCCGTGACCAGCGCCGATGACGGCGCCGAGAGGACAGCCATGCACCCCGTCGTGCACTTCGAGATCAGCGGGCCCGACCCCGAGGCCCTCCAGAGCTTCTACGCCGACATCTTCGGTTGGGAGTACGGCCTGGGCGACGCCGCCACCGAGGAGGTGTCCGCCCCCGGGCAGTACGGGTTCGTCGACGGCGGGGCGACGGGCGGGATCAACGGCGGCGTCGGTGGGGGCGACGGCCACCCGCCCCGGGTCCTGTTCTACGTGGGCGTGCCCGACGTCGAGGCCGCCCTGGCCCGCGCCGAGCAGGCCGGTGGGACCCGGCGGATGGGCCCGGCGGTGGCGGCCGCCCGCGACCTGGCCGTCGGGTGGTTCGCCGACCCGCAGGGCAACCTGGTCGGCGTGGCCGGCCCCGCACCCCAGGACGACCCGGCATGAAGTACCTGATCCTCGTCTACAGCAACCCCGAGAGCTGGGAGCACCCGATGTTCGTGCGCGACCCCGGCTTCCTCGGGCTGACCGAGGCCGAGCGGGCCGACGTCGTGCAGGAGGCGGAGGCCCTGCACGCCGAGATCGTCGCCTCCGGCGAGCTGGTCGAGGGCGTGGCCCTGGCCGACCCCGTCACCGCCCGGACGGCCCGGCCCGGTGCCGGCGGCGTCACCGTCACCGACGGGCCCTACCTCGAGACCAAGGAGCAGCTGGCCGGCTACTTCGTGATCGACTGCGACACGCCGGCGCGGGCGGCCGAGATCGCCGCCCGCTTCCCCGACGCCCGGCTCACCGCCGTCGAGGTCCGCCCGATCATGACCTCCGGCGGCGAGGACATGTGACGGCACCTCCGACCCCGACCCCGGCCGCGGTCGGCGAGCTGCTCCGCGAGCTGGCCCCGCAGGTCCTCGGCCCGCTGGCCCGGCGGTCGGCCCGGTTCGAGGACGCCGAGGACGCCGTGCAGGAGGCCCTGCTGGCGGCGACGGTGCAGTGGCCGGTCGAGGGACTGCCCGACGAGCCTCGGGCCTGGCTGCGCACGGTGGCGGCCCGGCGGATGGCCGACCAGCTCCGGAGCGAGGTCGCCAGCCGGCGGCGGGAGGAACGTGATGCGGCGCGGGCCCCGGCCGACGCCCGCCTGGCGCCGGCGCCCGACACCGAGGGCGACGTCGCCGCCGGCGTCGACGACACGCTGGTGCTGCTGCTCCTGTGCTGCCACCCGACCCTGACCCCGTCGTCGCAGGTGGCTCTCACGCTGCGGGCGGTGGGCGGCCTCACCACGGCCGCGATCGCCCGGGCCTTCCTCGTGCCCGAGGCTACGATGGGCCAGCGCATCAGCCGGGCCAAGCAGCGCATCCGCGGCGCCCGGTTCGCGCTCCCGGTCGGGGCCGAGGTCCCGACCCGGTGGGCGGCGGCGCTCCACGTGCTCTACCTGATCTTCTCCGAGGGGTCGACGGCGACCTCGGGGGCCGACCTCCACCGCCCCGACCTCACCGCCGAGGCCATCCGCCTCGCCCGTCTCGTCCGCCGCCTGCGGCCCGACGACGGCGAGGTGGCCGGGCTGCTGGCCCTGATGCTCCTCGTCGAGGCCCGCCGGACTGCTCGCACCCGGGCCGACGGCAGCCTCGTCCCGCTGGCCGAGCAGGACCGCGCCCTCTGGGACGGCGACCGCATCGCCGAGGGCGTCGCCCTCCTCACCCACGCCCTGCCCCGCGCCATCCTCGGGCCGTACCAGCTCCAGGCGGCGATCGCCGCGGTCCACGCCGAGGCCCCCTCGGCGAACGCGACCGACTGGCGTCAGGTCGTCGCCCTCTACGGCCTCCTCGACGCCCTCGCGCCGAGTCCCGTCGTCACCCTCAACCGCGCCGTCGCCGTGGCCATGGCCGACGGTCCCGAGGCCGGCCTCGCCCTGCTCGCCCCGCTGG
>DATHEV010000686.1:0-5114 GCA_035318405.1 Iamia sp. | reverse complement strand
CGCCCGACCCCCGCTTCCGCGACCGGCTCCGGGCGCGGCTGGAGGCCGCCCTGGCCCCGCCGCCCGACACCGACGCCCTGCCTGCCATCCAGCTCCGTCCCCAGGAGGACACCATGAGCGACACCACGACGACGACCGGCGCCGCCCTCTCGCCGTACATCTCGGTGAGCGACGCCGCCGCCGCCCTCGACTGGTACCGGGACGTCCTCGGCGCGCTCGAGACCACCCGCTTCGTCGGCGACGACGGTCGGGTCGGCCACGCCGAGGTCGTCATCGGTGGGTCGAAGCTGATGCTGGCCGACGAGTACCCGGAGATCGACGTGCACGGTCCCGCCCACTACGGCGGGACGTCGGTGTCGCTGTACCTCGAGGTGGTCGACGTCGACCACACCTACCGGCTGGCCGTCGAGCAGGGCGCCGAGAGCGAGCGCGAGCCGTCCGACCAGTTCCACGGCAACCGCAATGCGGTCGTCCGCGACCCGTGGGGCCACCGCTGGATGCTGACCCAGCCCATCGCGTCCGACCGGGCCGAGGCGGCGGCCGACGCCGACCCGGGCGACTTCGGCGACGTCCGCGAGTACCAGGTCAGCGGTCGCCCGCCGGTGGAGCCCGGCTACATCACCATGCAGACCCGCGACCTCGAGCGGGCCCGGGCCTTCTACGGCGCCCTCTTCGCCTGGCAGGTCGAGCCCGGCAACCTCGAGGGCGGCGGCCACATCGCCAACACCCGGTTCCCGATGGGCTTCATGACCACGGACGACGCCGAGCTCGCCGGCCCGGTGGCCCTGTACTTCCGGGTCGACGAGATCGACTCCTACGCCGGCAAGGTCGAGGAGCTGGGCGGCCAGGTCCTGGCCCGCAACGACTACCCCTCCGGCGGCAACGCCGAGTGCGTCGACGACCAGGGCTTCCGCTTCGACCTGTTCCGCCCCGCCCCCGGCTACTAGATTCCCCACCCCTGGTCGCCTCCGCACCAGGCGGGCGTGCTGGTCGCATCCGGGTCGCTCTTGCGTTGCCGGGGCGAAGCTGATCAGCGGCCCGCGCGGGGGCGCGGGGCGACGTTCGGGGTGGAAGCCTGATCCTGGAACTCGGGGGGAAATCTGCCCCTCTGGGGGCAGATTCCCCCCCGAGTTCGAGGGAGGAGGGTTGGGGTCAGCGGCCTCCGCCGCCGCGGCGGCGACCGCCACCGGAGCGGGCGGGGGCCTTGCCGCCACCACCGCCACCACCGGCGGCGCCGCCGGTGCGACGGGGCTGGCCCGAGTGGTCGAGCTTGGCGCCGGCCTTGCGGGGCTTGCGCGGCCCGGCCCCGGCCGGCTGGCGATCCCGGTCGTCACGCCGCTCGGGACGGTCGTCGCGACGGCCGTTGCGGCTGCGGGCCTTCCCACCGGAGCGGGGGCCGCTGCCGGAGCGGGCGCCCACCGGGGCGGGACGATCCTCGACCGGCCGGGCCTCCGGGCGGGTCGGCGTGGGGGCGGGCCGCCCGAGCGACGCCACGTCGGGGGCGACGGCCTGGGCGGGGTGGCCGGCCTTGCTCATCATCTTGGCCACGTCGCGGGCCTCGGCCCGTGGGGTCAGGGTGACGACGATGCCCTCGGCACCGGCCCGGCCGGTGCGACCGGAGCGGTGGACGAAGTCCTTGCTGTCCGGCGGGGCGTCGAAGTGGACGACGCAGGCGACGCCGTCGACGTGTATGCCACGGGCGGCGACGTCGGTGGCGACGAGGGCCTGGGCCCGAGCCGACGTGAAGTCCTTCAGGGCCCGCTCGCGCTGGCCCTGCGACCGGTTGCCGTGGATGGCCACGGCGTCGACGCCGAGCTTGGCCATCTGGCGGGCGATGCGGTCGGCGCCGTGCTTGGTCCGGCTGAAGACGATCGCCGGCCAGTGGGCCTTGACGATCTCGGCGGTGAGGGCGACCTTCTGGTCACGCTCGGCCGTCCAGAGGACGTGGCGGTTGACCGGCTCGTCGGCGTCCTTGTCGATGCCGCAACGCACCGGGTTCTTCTGGTAGCGCTTGATCAGCACGTCGACGTCGCCGTCGAGGGTGGCCGAGAACAGGAGCGTCTGGCGGTCGGGCATCACCTGGTCGAGCAGCCGCTTGACCTCGGGGAGGAAGCCCATGTCGGCCATGCGGTCGGCCTCGTCGATCACGACGAAGTTGACCCGGTCGAGCCGGACGTGGCCCTGCTGGATCAGGTCGGCCAGCCGGCCGGGGCAGGCGACGAGGACGTCGACTCCCCCGCGGAGGGCCTTGATCTGGGCGCCCATGCCGACACCGCCGTAGACGGCGTGGACGCTGCGGCCGAACGGCTTGAGCAGCGGAATCAGCTCGTCGCGGACCTGGGCGGCCAGCTCGCGGGTGGGGACCAGCACGAGGGCCTTGGGCCGCTTGGGCGAGGCGTTGGTGACCCGCACGGCGAGGGGGATGCCGAAGGCGAGGGTCTTGCCCGAGCCGGTCGGGGCTCGTCCGCAGACGTCCTTGCCGGCGAGGGCGTCGGGCAGCGTGGCCGCCTGGATGGGGAACGGCTCTTCGATGCCGCGCTCGAAGAGGACGCGGGTCAGCTGGCCGGGGACGCCGAGGGCGCCGAAGGTGGGGGGCACGAGTGCTCCTGTGGTCGACCTCGCCTTCCTTGGCGAGGGGCCGCAGCGAGCCATGATCGGAACTGTCGGACCGGCTGAGAGGGCGGGATCGCCGTCGGGCTGCGCACCGGGACAGAGGCACGCAAGGTGCCGAAGCGACCACCGTACCGGGTGATCCATCGGCACCGCGCATCCGTTCGATGAGCCATCGGGCACACCACCCCTGGTCAGCGGTGTGCGCCCACCCGCGTCCGGTGCTCCAGCAGCTGGTCCCACCCGTCGGGGGAGAGGGCGTACCCGGCGACCGAGCCCCCCGCGAACCAGCGCCAGGCCGGCGGGTGGGCCAGCGCCACGCCGACGACGGCGGCCACCGGGAGCGCGGTGCGGAGGTCGCCCCCCACCGGCGTGAGCTCCTCCCGGCTCCCGGCGTAGGCGCCCCGCCGGCGGACGGCATCGCCCACCTCGCGGGCGATCGCCCGGCGCCCCTCGCCCCGCTGCGCCGCGCCCAGGGCGGCCAGCAGGAGCTGGTGCGTCTCGACCCCCGCCGTCGACGCCGGCTGGACCGCGGGCCGGTCGAAGGCCGCCTCCACCAGCGCACCCACCAGGTCGACCCCGCTGGCGGCGGCGTTGGCCGGCTCGACCAGCCGGGGGTTCACGTCGATGACGACGGGACCCGACGGCGAGAGGATCACGTCGGCGCACAGGGCGCCGTGCCAGTCGAGCGCCGCGCCCAGCCGCTCGAGCAGGGCGACCACGTCGGGCCGGTCGAGGCTGCGCTTGCGGCTGGCGCCCCCGCCGGCGCCCTCGACCACCCGCTGGTTCACGTGGCCGGCCACCAGATCGCCGCGGCACCACACGGTCTGGACCATGGCCAGCGGCCCGGGCGCCGGCTCCTGGAGGACCAGCTGCGGGGCGTCGGGGGCGAAGGCGGCCAGCTCGGCGGCCGAGGCGCACCGGGCCACGCCCGTCGACGCCGTGGCCACGGGGAGCTTGGCGAAGACGGGGAACCGGTCCCAGACGGCCCGCTCGGCCGGGCCCACGACGGTGGTCGGGGGCTGGGGGATGCCCAGCCGGTCGAGCGTGGCCGAGGCCGTGGCCTTGTCCTGCACGGCCGCCAGCGCATCGAAGGGCGGCACGGCCGTGCGCACGCCGGCGGCCGCCACCCGATCGGCGGCGGCGCTGAGCGCCGCCGCCTGCTCCTGGGTCGGGACGAGGACGTCGTAGCCCTCGTCCCCGGCAACCCGGAGGGCGACGTCGAGCCACGCCAGCGGGTCGTCGCCGTAGCGCGGGCACGGGTGGCGCCGGCGCACCGACCGGGTCCAGCCGGTCAGGGCCCACCGGTCGTCGGACAGGATGCCGACGTCGTGGCCGGCCCGGGCCAGCAGACCGGCGGCCTGGCGGGAGGCGAGGCTCGAACCGTCGCTGAGGAGGAGGTGCATGCGATAAGTGTACGCCATAAGTTTACGACGTCAACATGGCGTGCGACACTGGACCCGTGCCCCGTCCCCGCCTCATCGACCGCGCCGCCGTCCTCGACGCCGCCCTGGCCGTGGCCGACGAGGGCGGCATCGAGGCCGTGACCATGGCCGTCGTGGGCCGCCGCCTCGGCGTCTCGGCCATGGCCCTCTACCGCCACGTGGCCGACAAGGCCGACCTCCTCGACGGCCTGGTGGAGAGGCTGCTCGACGACGTGCCGCTGCCCGAGACCGGCCTCGATCCGATCGAGCGGCTGGCGGCTCTGGGCGCCGGCATCCGGGCCACGGCCCTGCGGCACCCGCACGTCTTCCCGCTCCTCCTGGCTCGGCCGGCCACCACGGCGGAGGCCCGTCAGCGCCGCGACCTGGTGGTCGCCCTCCTCCAGGAGATCGGCGTGCCCGCCGACGACGCCCCCCGCGTGGAGCGGCTGATCAGCACCATGGTCCTCGGCTTCGCCGCCAGCGAGGCCGCCGGGCGCTTCGCCCACCACCCGCCGGCGGTCATCGACGCCGACTGGGACGCCCTCCAGGAGATCGTGCGGCTGACGATCAGCCGGCGCTGATCAGGCCCAGGTTCATCACGAAGAGCAGGATCCCGGCGGTCACGCCCATGACGTGCCACATCTCGTGGTAGCCGAACCAGGTGGGCGAGAGGCGGGGCTTGCCGGCGGCGAACAGGGCGGCGCCGACGGTGTAGAGCACGCCGGCGGCGACCATGAGGGCCAGGGCGCCGGGGTGGGCCAGGAAGGCGGGCAGGGCGAGCATGCCGGCCCAGCCGAGGATGATGTAGAGGGCGCCGCCCAGCTTCTTGAGCCGGTCGAAGGCGACCAGCTTGATCACCACGCCGGTGGCGGCGCCGGCCCACATCAGACCGAGCAGCACCGCCTGGGGCCACCCGTCCATGAGGAGGATCAGCGCCGGGGTCGCGCTGCCGGCGATCAGCAGGTAGATCATCGAGTGGTCGGCCCGTTGCATGATCCGCCGGGCCCGGGTCGAGCGGGCGAAGCAGTGGTAGGTGCCGCTGGTCGTGTAGAGCAGCAGGGCCGACACGCCGTAGACCCA
>DATHEV010000685.1:0-4745 GCA_035318405.1 Iamia sp. | reverse complement strand
CGGCCAGCGCCAGCGTCTCGGGTCCCTGCCCGGACTGGTAGAGGACGTCGGCCAGCACCTGGCCCACGGCGAAGGTGCGCTGGCGGTCGAAGGCCACCCGGGCCAGCCGCTCGGCCAGCTCGTAGTCGTTGGAGAACCGGGCCACCTCGGCCGCCCGGGCCAGCACGGCGCCGTCGACGTCGAGGCCGGACTCGACCGACCAGGTGGCCAGCCGGACGGCGTCGCCCCGGCGGCGGGCGCCGGTGGCCTGGAGCCCCTCGGCGAGCCGGTAGAGGATGGCCCGGCGCTCGTCGGGCGGGGTCTCGGCCCGCAGCACCTCGCCGTAGAAGGGGTGCACGACCCGCACGACCAGCCGGCGCTCGTCGTCGTCGGCGGCGATGAGGCCGGCCCGCTCGAGCACGACGAGGGTCGACGACGGGGCCAGGTGATCGAGCTCGCCGGCCCCCAGCGGCTCGCCGAAGGCGATGGCCCGGAGCAGGTCGCGGGCGTCGGCGTCGAGCCCCGCCAACCGGCGGTGGACGAGGTCGGCCAGCCGGGGCACGGCGTCGTCGGCCACCCGGGAGGACGACGGCTCGGTCGGGGCGACGCCCGGGGTGACCTCGTCGTCGGCCGAGGCCGCGGACCGGTTCCCGTTCGTGTCCTTCTCGGCGAGCAGCAGCTCGCGCACGAAGAGGGGGTTGCCCTCGGTGAGGGTCCAGAGCCGCTCGGCGGCGGTGGCGTCGAGGGGGCGGCCGGCGATGCTGCCGGCCAGGTCCTCGGCCGCCGTCCGGGGCAGGGGCCGGATCTCGACCCGGTTCACCAGGCCGTCCCACCACAGCCGCTCGACCACGTCGGGGGCGACGGTGCCCGACCGCTGGGTGGCGACGAGGCTGGCCTCGCCCGACACCGTCACCTGGTGCACGAGCGTGGCCGAGGCCTCGTCGAGGAGGTGGACGTCGTCGACGACGAGGACGACGGGACGGCCGTCGGCCGCCTCGGCGAGGGCCCGCCGGAAGGAGAGCAGGGCGGGCAGGCCCGAGTCGGCCACGTCGGCCGGCAGCAGCGGGGCGGCGGCGGCCAGCGGGAGCGAGGAGGTGGCGGCGCTGCCGGCCAGCCGGGCGACGTGGTGTCCGGAGGCGGCCAGCCGGTCGGCCAGCTCCTCGGCCACGCGGGACTTGCCCACGCCGGCGGCGCCGACGAGGAGGATGCCGGCCTGCTCCCCGCCGATCACGGCGAGGGCGCTGGCGATGTCCTCCTCCCGCCCGGCGAGCGGCCACGTCGTCGGCACGGCGCCATCCTGCCCGATGCCGCCTCCCCGCCTGCGAACTCGGTGGGATAGGTGCCCGAAAACGGTCGTCTATCCCACCGAGTTCGCAGTGGGGTGGGTCAGTCCGGGTGGGTCTCGACGTGGGTGGCGAGGTGGGCGAGGGCGCGGGTGATGACGCGGTCGTGGCTGGCCTGGGCGAGGGGGCGGGCCCACCGGGTCAGGGACCGGAGGTCGGCCCGCCTGGGGACGAGGGCGGCGGTGAGGTGGAGGGCCGATCCCGCACCGGCGGCGGTCACGTCCACCCGCGCCGGGCCCGTCAGGTCGCCGCCGAGATGGGCGCCGATGCACCGCCCGGGCACGACCTCGTCGAGGTGGATGGCCACGGTGAGCCGCA
The DNA here is from genome assembly GCA_035318405.1 of Iamia sp. Lineage (GTDB taxonomy): Bacteria > Actinomycetota > Acidimicrobiia > Acidimicrobiales > Iamiaceae > Iamia. The sequence continues at coordinate 3,105 of DATHEV010000685.1, read as the reverse complement.
GCGGCCCGGCCACGTCGATCTGCCCCCGCCAGACCACCCCCGCCGCCAGCTCGCGCCCGTCGAACGACCGCAGCCAGGGCCAGAAGGTGGGGTAGTCGCCGACGTCGGCCAGCACCGCCCAGAGCCGGTCCGGGGCGACGGCGATCACGTCGGTCCGATCGGTCTCCACGGGGGCGAGGGCCACCGCCCCAGTTCAAGCGACGCGTCAAGGGGCGCGTCAAGCCGCGCATCAAGCGGACGAAACCCCTGGTCAGGGCGCTGGTGGGGCTTCAAGGCGATTCCAAGGTCGGTTCAAGGCATCCGGGTGACGGTGACCACATGGAGACGACCGCCCCCACACCAACCCCCTCGACCCGTCGCCGCTGGCGTCGTTATGCGCTCTGGGCCCTCGGCCTCGTGCTCGCCGGCATCGGCGGGTTCGCGACCTTCGCCCTGGCCGTCGGGCCGTCGAAGGGCACCCTCGACTGGGACTGGTCGCTGGCCGAGCGCTACGGCCGCGACGCCGACGGGGACGGCATCGTCGACAACCCCGACGGCATCAAGGACCTGGCCGCCGACAAGCGGTGGATCCAGCAGGGGGAGAACACGCTCACCATCGACACGTGCGCCTCCCGCGCCGTGACCGAGCGCGAGGGGCTGAGCTTCGAGCTGACGCTGACGGGTCCGCAGTACCCGAACGGCAAGACCTTCAGCGGAGGCAGCTGCAAGATGACCCAGCCGCTCACGAAGCTGGGGACCTACACCGCCAACGTCGACATCAAGCTCGGCCCGCTGGTCGTCGACTCCAGGTCCAAGGTCATCGAGCCCAAGGACCTCCTCGTCGTCTCGGTGGGCGACTCGGTCGCGTCGGGCGAGGGCAACCCCGACAAGCTCGACCCGTCGGACTGGCTGGCCCCGAGGTGGCAGAACGCCCAGTGCCACCGGACCTCCCTCGCCGGTCCGGCCCAGGCCGCCCTCCGCATGGAGCGGCGCGATCCCCACACGTCGATCACGTTCGTCCACGTGGCCTGCTCCGGTGCCTCCATCACCGAGGGCCTGCTGGGCGCCTACGACGGCCAGGACCCGAGCAAGGGGACCCGTCTCGCCCCGCAGCTCGACCAGGTCCGCGACCTCGTCGGCGACCGCCCCATCGACGCCATGACGGTCTCCATCGGCGCCAACGACGCCAGGTTCTCCGACGTCGTGAAGGCCTGCCTGCTCCAGTCCGACTGCTCCAAGGACGGCCCCGGCGACACCGGCAAGGTCCTCTTCGAGCGCCAGCGGGGCAACATCGAGCGCAGCTACGTCCTGCTCGACGCCCGTCTCGACCGCATGGCCCGCCAGCAGGCCGGCGACGCCAAGCTCCGCGGCAAGGTCTTCTTCACCCAGTACTTCGACGTCACCAAGGCCGACTCGGGCGCCTACTGCACCGGCCAGACCCCCGGTGAGATCGCCGACCGGGTCGAGACGCCGTACGGCAACACCAACGGCATGAGCGCGGTCGAGCTCGAGTGGGCCGACAAGAGCGTCCAGGACGGGCTCAACACCCACGTCAAGAACGGCATCGACGCCGGCAACGCCACCAACCCCACCACCGGCGCCAAGCTGGTCTACGTCGACGGCATCAAGCCCGAGTTCGCCAAGAACGGCTACTGCGCCAACGACCGCTACGTCCGCACCCTGGCCGAGTCGTTCCTCTACCAGCGCGGCCAGGACGGCGCCTTCCACCCCAACGTCGAGGGCCACCTCTACGGCTACGCCAAGCACATCGAGGCGGACCTCGTCGACGCCCTCGGGGTGGGGGGCACCGCGCTCCCGTTCGAGAGCCCCGAGGCCGAGCAGCTGGGCGATGCCCTCAGCTCGTGGATGGGCTTCATGGACAAGACCGGCGGCCTCGACGCCGCCCTCGGCGCCCTGCCCTTCGGCGCCCGCGACAAGGTCCAGGCCTGGATGCGGGACAAGGTCTTCGGCACGTTCATCCCGTTCATCGCCGACAAGATCGAAGCGGCTCGGGGCTCGGTCACCGAACTGGCCGAGATCCTCGACGACCCCGACGGCAACGGGAACCCGGGGATCGACTTCACCGGCCTCGGGAACCTGAACATCGACGTCACCGGTGACATCCAACCCCGGTCGCCATCGACGAAGTACACGATCACGTTCGGCATCACCGGCTCGGTCACACCCGACCCCGGCCTGGCCCTCGCCGCCGGCGATCTCGGCCTGATCGACGGCCCGACCGCCTCGAGCGCCCAGTTCTCCCAGCAGGTGACCCTGAAGGTCGACCTGACCAAGCCCGCCGGCGCCCGGCTGACGATCCCCGACGGCGGCTACACCGGCTCGTTCGACCTCGGGATCGACGCCGACTTCGGTGGCACCGTCCCCGGGCCCGGCGGCGGCCCCGACCAGGCCGCCCTCGCCTTCAAGGCCGGCGGCCTGGGCCTCAGCGCCACCGGCCCCGTGCGGGCCCAGGTGGGCGTGGACGTGACGATCGAGGATCCCGACGGCGACGGCGACGTCGACGCCACCGAGATCGGCAACCCGGCGAGCTGGATCGACGTCGAGTGCACCTCCGGCGTCGCCCACGTCGACCTCACGGCCCGAGCCGCCCTCGCCGGCTTCGGCAGCAAGCTCGGCCGCATCACCCTCGACGACACCGATCTCTGCGACGGCGTCGACCCGCCCACGGTCGACCTGTCCCAGCTGGGCGAGCTCGACAACATCGACCTGGTCGAGCTGGTCAACGGCATCGCCCAGCTGGCCAGCGCCCTCCAGGGCATCCAGGACCAGGCCGACATCGACATCCCCTTCGTCCAGGAGTCCCTGTCCGGGATCATCGCCGCCAACGAGCGGCTGAAGCGCTTCTTCGTCGACAACGGGCTCACCGACGCCGACAACCCGCTCGCCCGCATCACCTACAACCCGCGCGACGCCCGGTTCGAGGGCCTCGACACCCTCGACGAGCTGCTGCCCAAGCTGGGCCAGGCCCTCGGGATCCCGAACTACACGCCGACCATCGTCGACGGGAAGCTCCTGTTCGACCTGTCCCGGGTCATCGACCCGGCGCCGATGACCGGCGGTGGCACCCTCGACTTCAGCGACCAGCTGTCCCGCACCGGCCTCACC
>DATHEV010000684.1:0-3621 GCA_035318405.1 Iamia sp. | reverse complement strand
GGAACGAGGTGGGGACGTCCTCGGGGCGGAGGATCTCCTGCATCGTGGGCTCGCCCTCGAACAGCTCCTGCGCCTCCTTGAAGGCGGCGTCGCGGTCGATGTAGGTGGCCTCGCGCACCTCGGGGTTGTCGTCGAGGGACTGCTGGAGGCCGTCGATCTGGTCCTGGGTGACGTCGGGCTCGAGGAAGATGATGATGTCGACGTCGTTGCGGAACCGGCCCGACAGCCCGTCGACGCCCTCGCGGACGAGCAGGGCGACCCCCGCGAGCGTGAGGGCGACGGCCACGGTGACCACCGAGGCGATGGTGAGGGTGGGGTTGCGACCGAGGTTCTGGCCGGTCTCGCGGGAGACGTACCCGATGTTGAGTGCCATGCCGGCCTACTCGTAGACGCCGCGCGCCTGGTCGCGGATGATCGTGCCCCGGTCGAGCTCGATCACCCGCCGGCGCATGGTGTCGACGATGCTGCGGTCGTGGGTGGCCATGACCACCGTGGTGCCGGTGCGGTTGATCCGGTCGAGCAGGCGCATGATCCCCACGGAGGTGGCCGGGTCGAGGTTGCCGGTGGGCTCGTCGGCCAGGAGGATCAGCGGCCGGTTCACGAAGGCTCGGGCGATCGACACCCGCTGCTGCTCACCGCCCGAGAGCTCGTCCGGGTAGTTCTTCTGCTTCTTGGCCAGGCCGACCAGCTCGAGGATGGCGGGGACCTGGGTCTTGATCACGTGGCGGGGCCGGCCGATCACCTCGAGGGCGAAGGCCACGTTCTCGTAGACGTTCTTGTTCTGGAGCAGCTTGTAGTCCTGGTAGACGCTGCCGATGTTCCGGCGCAGGTAGGGGATCTTCCACGAGCTCAGGTCGCCGATGTCCTTGCCCGCCACGAAGATGTGGCCGGCCTGGGGCTGCTCCTCCCGGTTCAGGAGCCGCAGGAGGGTCGACTTGCCCGACCCCGACGGCCCCACCAGGAACACGAACTCGCCCTTGCCGATCTCGAAGGAGCCGTCCTTCAGGGCGACGACATCGCCCTTGTAGACCTTGGTGACGTTCTCGAGCTTGATCATGCGGCAGCGGCACCTCGTCGGGCCGGGGTCGGTCGGGGGCGACGGTCGACGTTACCGCCGCACGACCTCCGAACCGTGGCATCCCCCACCGACGTGAGCGGTGTCACAGGGTCAGGTCGTGGCCAGATCCTCGGTCCGGCGCCACCGGAGGTAGGCCTCCATGAAGGGGTCGACGTCACCGTCGAGGACGTTGTCGACCACGCCCGTCTCGTGCTCGGTCCGCAGGTCCTTGACCATCTGGTACGGCTGGAGCACGTAGGAGCGGATCTGGCTGCCGAAGCCCACGGAGTGCTGCACGCCGCGGATCTGGTTCAGCTCCTCCTCGCGCTCGATCCGGGCCACCTCGGCCAGCTTGGCCACGAGGACCTGCATGGCCCGGTCCTTGTTCTGGTGCTGGCTGCGCTGGTTCTGGCAGGAGACCACGATGCCGGTGGGGAGGTGGGTGATGCGGACGGCCGAGTCCGTCACGTTGACGTGCTGGCCGCCGGCGCCCGACGAGCGGTAGACGTCGATGCGCAGGTCCTTGTCGTCGATGACGACGTCGGGCACGTCCTCCAGGAAGGGCGTGACCTTGATGGCGGCGAAGGCGGTCTGGCGCTTGCCCTGGGCGTTGAACGGGCTCATCCGCACCAGCCGGTGGACGCCGTGCTCGGAGCGCAGGAGGCCGTAGGCGTGGCGCCCCTTGACCATGAAGGTGGCCGACGAGATGCCGGCCTCGGAGCCCTCCTGGACCTCCTCGATCTCGGTGTCGAGGCCCCGCCGCTCGGCCCAGCGCAGGTACATCCGCAGCAGCATGTTGGCCCAGTCCTGGGCGTCGGCCCCGCCCTCGCCCGACTGGACCTCGACGATGGCGTCGGCCTCGTCGTGCTCGCCGGTGAAGAGGCTCCTCAGCTCGAGGCGGGCGAACCGCTCCCGCATGTCGGCGATGGCCGCCTCGATCTCGGGCTCGAGGCTCTCGTCGCCCTCCTCGCGAGCCATCTCGGCCAGGGTCTCGGCGTCCTCGATCCCGGCCACCAGGCCCTCGTAGGCCTCGATGTCGTCGACCAGCGAGGCCAGCTCGCCGGTGACCGATCGGGCCCGGTCGGGGTCGTCCCACAGGTCGGGCCGGCTGGCCTCGGTCTCGAGCTCGGCCCGCTGGTGGCGCAGGTCGTCGATGCGCAGGTACTGGTGGGCCTCGACGAGCGAGGTCCGGAGGCGGGAGAGGTCGTCGGAGAAGTCGCGCATGACGCCTTGGACGTTAGGTCAGCGGGCGCGGACCACCACCGTGCCGGCGGCCCGATCGGTGAGGTTGCGCCGCATGGGGTCGAACCCGGCGGTGGTGAACAGGCCCATCGCCACGGCCAGGGCGAGCGGGTGGGGGATGACGAGGATGACGGCCACGATCCCGATGCGCAGCGCCGCCTCCCACCACAGCGGGCAGCGCCCGTTGGCCTGGCGGGCGACCCGGATGCCGACGACGGCCTTGCCGATGGTCTGGCCCCACAGCGCGACGGCCAGGGTCTCGTAGACGACGAGGATGCCGGCCACCGGCCCCCACAGGGCCACCGAGGCCCGCGTCGTGGGCTCGGCCGCCTCGGCCTGGGTGGCATCGCCCCCGCTGACGATGAACATCACCAGGAGCACGACGCCCATGTACGGGATGCCGATGATGAGGGTGTCGATCGTGCGGGCCAGGCCCCGCGCGCCCAGCGTGGCCAGCGAGTTGACCCCGGTCTTGGGGAACGACTGCGGCCCCACGGGCATGGGGGAGTCGGTGGGCGGGTGCCACTCCTCGATCTCGACCATGTGCGCCTCAGCCTCTCAGAACCGTGCGCGATCAGCGAACGGGGGCGATCCGACCGCGGATCTGCGAACCGGCGGTTCTGAGACACGATCTGGGCGGCGACTCCGTCGCAGCCCAGACCGCCCGTCACATCCTGAGGGGCCTCGGGATCGGTGAGGCGACGTTCGGCCTCGTCGTGAGTCCACTCGGCCCCTCAGTCGGCCGCGTCGGCGAGCGACTCGGACAGCGCCGGGTGGACCAGGAGGCTCTCGACGATGTCGGTGACGCGGAGCCCGGCGGTGACGGCCAGGGCGAGGACGGAGATCAGCTCGGCGGCGTGCTGGCCCACGATCGATCCACCCATGACGACGCCGGTGGCGGGGTCGGAGATGATCTTCACGAAGCCGCGGGGGTCGTCGTTGATCAGGGCCTTGGCCGAGGCCGAGAACGGCACCTTGGTCACCCGGACCTTGCGGCCGCTGGCGAAGGCGTCGGCCTCGGCCAGCCCGACGTCGGCGATCTCGGGGTCGGTGAAGATGGCCGACGCCGCCTTCTCGTAGTCGAGGTGGCGGTGCGGGCCCTGGTGCAGCCCGAGGGCGTGCTCGGCGATCTTGCGGCCCTGCATGGAGGCGACCGACGACAGCGGCAGCTTCCCCGACAGGTCGCCGGCGGCGTAGATGTGGCCCACGCTGCTCTTGCAGTTGTGGTCCACCACCACGTAGCCGCCGTCCAGCTCCACGCCGACGCCCTCCAGGCCGAGGCCCTCGGAGTTCGGCATGGAGCCGATGCACAACAGGACGTG
>DATHEV010000683.1:0-3675 GCA_035318405.1 Iamia sp. | reverse complement strand
CGAGCGGCGGCCGAGCGGGTGGCGCCCCACGTCGTCGTCCTCTTCGGCGCATGCGGTGACCTCTCCCGCCGCAAGCTCCTGCCGGGGCTGGCCCACCTGGCGGCGTCGTCGCTCGCGCCCGACATCCGCGTCGTCGGCACGTCGCTCGAGGACCACGACGACGAGGGGTTCCGGACCTTCGCCAAGCAGGCCATCGAGGAGTTCGGGTCGCACCGTCTCACGCCCGAGCAGTGGGACGCCTTCGCCTCGTCGCTCGTCTACGTCCCCCAGTCGGCCGGACCGGCAGCTCTCGCGACGGCGGTCCACGAGGCCGAGGCCCTCCTGGGCGACGAGGTGCTCCGTCTCCACTACCTGAGCGTCCCGCCCAAGGCCGCCCTGGCGGTGATCGACACCCTCGGCGCCGCCGGGCTGGTCGAGCGGTCGCGGGTCGTGATGGAGAAGCCCTTCGGCACCGACCTGGCGTCGGCCATCGCCCTCAACGACCAGGTCCACCGCACCTTCCACGAGAGCCAGATCTTCCGGATCGACCACTTCCTGGGCAAGGAGGCGGCCCAGAACATCCTCGCCTTCCGCTTCGCCAACGGGCTGTTCGAGCCCATCTGGAACCGCAACTTCATCGACCACGTGCAGATCGACATCCCCGAGACGCTCGGGCTCGACCGGCGCTCGGCCTTCTACGAGTCGACCGGCGCCTACAAGGACATGGTCGTCACCCACCTCTTCCAGGTCCTCGCCTTCGTGGCCATGGAGCCGCCCACCGCCCTCGAGCCCCGGGCCATCAGCGAGGAGAAGAACAAGGTCTTCCGGTCGCTGCTGCCGGTCTCGCCGCAGGACGTGGTGCGAGGCCAGTACAGCGGCTACCGCGAGGAGGACGGCGTGGCCCGCGACTCCGACACCGAGACGTTCATCGCCCTCAAGTGCGGCCTCGACAACTGGCGCTGGGCCGGCGTCCCCTTCTACCTCCGCACCGGCAAGAAGATGGCCGAGGGACTGCGGGTGATCTCGATCGCCTTCAAGGAGGCGCCCCGGTCGATGTTCCCCGCCGGCTCGGGCGTCGGTGCCGCCGGGCCCGACCACCTGACGTTCGACCTGGCCGAGGACTCCAAGGTCTCGCTGTCGTTCTACGGCAAGCGGCCGGGGCCGGGCATGAAGCTCGACAAGCTCAGCATGCAGTTCTCGACCCAGGAGACCGAGCGGGCCGACGAGGTGCTCGAGGCCTACGAGCGGCTCATCCTCGACGCCATGAAGGGCGACCACACGCTGTTCACCACGGCCGACGGCATCGAGAGCCTGTGGGACCGCTCCGCCCCCCTGCTCGACGACCCACCGCCGGTGAAGCCCTACGCCCCCGGCACATGGGGCCCCAACGCCATCCACCAGCTGATCGCCCCCCACGCCTGGCGCCTCCCGTTCGAGCGGGCCTGGCGCCAGCGCCGGTGACCCTCTCTCCCGACGTCACCGCTGCCTACCTGGCCCGGTTGGGCCTGGCCGACCTCGCCGCCGCGCCTCCGTCGATCGACGCGCTGTTCCGGATCCACCAGCGTCACGTCGAGCGGATCCCGTGGGAGACGCTGTGGATCCACGAGGGCCACAGCTGGGGCCTCGATCCCTCGGCGTCGGCGGCGCGCATCGCGGCGACGGGCCGGGGCGGCTACTGCTTCCACCTCAACGGGGCGCTGGCCGCCCTCCTCGATGCCCTCGGCTACTCGGTGGCGCTCCATGTCGGCGGGGTCCACGGCCCCGAGGGGCCGTCGGTCGAGTGGCTGACCAACCACCTGGTGCTCGGGGTGGCCGGGCTCGAGTCGGAGGCCTGCCCCGATGGCCTCTGGTACGTCGACGCCGGCCTGGGCGACGCCATGCACGACCCGATGCCGTGGGTCGCCGGTCCCGTCGACGCGCCCCCGCTGCGGTTGGCGCTGGAGGCCGTCGATGCCGACGGCGTGGGCGACTGGCACCTCGTCCACGACACCCGGGGCGACTTCAGCGGCATGAGCTTCGTCGCCGCCCCCACCGGGATGGACGCCTTCGCCGAGCGCCACGCCTGGCTGTCGACCGCGCCCGAGTCCGGCTTCGTGAAGTACCTGTGCGTGCAGCGGCGGACGGCCTCGACCACCGAGGGCGTGCGGGGCCTGGTCCACAGGGTCGTCTCCTCGTCCGGCACCGCCGTCTCGATCATCGAGGATCAGGCCGACTGGTTCGCCCTCCTCGCCGACGCCTTCGGCGTCACCCCCACCGCCTCCCCGTCCGACCTGACCGCGATGTGGTCCCGCGTCGCGTCCGCCCACGAAGCCTGGGTCACGAGCGACGGCTACGTCCCCCCAACCTGACTCGCGCCTCCGCCCGGCGTCACCCCCGTGACCCCGAACCGGGCGTAGCCCCGAGCGCCGCAGGCCTCCAGCGTCGAAGCCGGGTTCGGGTTCGACCCCCGTGACCCGCCTCTGCCGGCACGTCCCCGCCCGCGCCCGCCCGACCATGGTGACGTCCGAGCACCGGGCCACCGGCCAGGACGGCACCCAAGGGAGGTGCCAACTGCCGACCCAGGACCGACCAGCCCCCCGCCGAACTGGGCAGGGCACGCCGGCCCGCCCGTAGGGCCCCTCCAGTGCGCAGCCGAGTTCGGCGGCGGCGGAGGCACCAGACGACAGCCACCCGCCCCCGGGCCAAGCAGACACCGAAGGCACGCTTCCCGTCCTCCGCAGACCCATATTTTCGTTGGGGTTGGGGTTGATGGGGGAACATAGGTTCGGTACACTTCTTCCTATGGATGCCACCCGTTTCGACGTCGACCCTGAGGGGATGGGCGACGCTGAGGTGGTCGAGCGCCTGCTTGCCCTGCACGCCCTGAAGGCGCGGGTCGAGGGGGCGATCGTGGCCGCCACGGGGACCTTTGATCGGCGGATGCTGCACACCGCCGATGCGGCGCGGACAGCCGCCGGGTGGCTCGCGGCGCGGGTCGATCAGACGCAGGGGCGGTGCAAGGCCGACGTCCGGCTCGCCCGTGACTTGCGAGACATGCCCGTCGTCGAGGCTGCCTTCCGGGCCGGGCGGATCGGGCGGGCCAAGGTCGACCTCCTCGCCGGGGTCCGGACGCCCGAGCTGGCCGAGATCGTGGCCGAGCAGGAGGCCCATCTGGTCGACGAGGTCGCCGACCTCCGGGTCACCGATGCCGGCCGGTTCCTCCGGGCCTGGCAGCAGGCGGCCCGGCAGTACGTCGGCTCCATCGATCCCGACGAGCCGCTCGACGAGACCGCCCCGCGGATCGCGGTGAACCTGGCCCAGACCTTCGACGGCCGCTTCGTCATCGATGGCGAGATGGACGCCGAGCACGGCACCATCATCCGCTCCGCCATCGACGCCGAGGTCGACGAGATGTACCGGGTCGGTGGGTACGGGCCCGACGACGGGCTCAGCCCCGCCGAACGACGCGGCCAGGCCCTCGTCCAGATCGTCGCCCGCACGGGCCGCGTCGGCCTCAAGCACGGGCGCGCCCGTCCGTCGGTCGAGGTCATCTGCGACGAGCGCACCCTCACCGGCCTGCCCATCGGCGACGCCGACGACCTCCAGCGCCGCATCTGCGAGCTGGCCGACGGCAGCCCCATCCACCCCCGCACCATGCAGCGCCTCCTCTGCGGCGCCGACGTCCACCGGCTCCTCATCGGCGCCGACGGCGAGGTC
>DATHEV010000682.1:0-2766 GCA_035318405.1 Iamia sp. | reverse complement strand
CGGGGTCCTCCTGGCGCAGGGCGGCCAGCTCGTCGACGTCGAAGAACCGCCGCCATCGCCCGGTCGCCGGATCGAGGTCGAAGAACTGCTCCCGCAGATCCCGGTCGGTCCACCACCGGTTCTCGTCACCGGTGCCCATGTGGTTGGGGACGATGTCGAGGATCACGCCGATCTCGGCGGCCAGCGCCCGCAGGGCGGACTCGCCGCCGAGTGACGACGACACCGTGGTCGGGTCGACCTGGTCGTAGCCGTGGGTCGAGCCCGTCCGGGCCGTCAGCACGGGCGAGAGGTAGACGTGCGACACGCCCAGCGCCCGCAGGTACGGCACCAGCGAGCGCACCCGGTCCAGGTCCATGCCCTCGGGCGTGAGCTGGATCCGGTACGTGGCGATCAGAGGCCGCACGGTCCCACCCTCCTCGTTCTGGCAATCGCCGTGTACCTCAGCGGTGCATGCGGGTTGACAGAAGCGGTGGGATCAGCCATCGACGCGGCGGAGGATGGTGATCGACCGGGCCATGACGTCGACGGTGGCCCGGGGGCTGGCCGACCAGGCCCCGGCGGGCACCGACGGGTCGACCGTCGTGAGCTCGACGTCCCAGCGGCGGCCGAAGCGGCGGGCCGGGAGGACGAACGGGACGTCCTCGTGGTGGGCGTTGACCAGCAGCAGGAACGAGTCGTCGACGATGCGCCGGCCCTGGGCGTCCCGGTCGAGCAGGGCGTCGCCGTTGAGGAAGAGGCCGACGGCGTGGCCGTCGCCCCGCTCCCAGTCGCGCCGGGTCATGCGCCGGCCGTCGGGCCGGAACCACCAGGCGTCGGGCAGGCCAGGGGCATCGACCGACTCGCCCTCGAGGAACCGCGACCGCCGGAATACGGGGTGCTCGTGGCGCAGGCGGATGAGGCGACGGGTGAAGTCCCGCATCTCGAGAGCGCTGTCGTCGAGGTCCCAGGTGAACCAGGAGATCTCGTTGTCCTGGCACCAGGCGTTGTTGTTGCCGCCCTGGGTCCGGCAGATCTCGTCGCCGCCCAGGATCATCGGCACCCCCTGCGAGACCAGCTGGGTGGTCATCAGGTTGCGGCGCTGGCGCGCCCGGAGGGCCAGCACGTCCGGGTCGGACGTGGACCCCTCGACGCCGCAGTTCCACGATCGGTTGTCGTCGGTGCCGTCCTGGTTGTCCTCCAGGTTGGCCTCGTTGTGCTTCTGCTCGTAGGAGACGAGGTCGGCGAGCGTGAACCCGTCGTGGGCGGTGACGAAGTTGATCGACGCCACCGGCGAGCGGCCGTCGGAGGCGTAGAGGTCCGACGACCCGGTGAGACGGGAGGCGAAGTCGGCGTTGTCGGCCTCGCCCCGCCAGAAGTCCCGCATGGTGTCGCGGTACATGCCGTTCCACTCGGTCCACAGCACCGGGAAGTTGCCGACCTGGTAGCCGCCGGGGCCGACGTCCCACGGCTCGGCGATCAGCTTCACCTGCGACAGCACCGGGTCCTGGTGGATCACGTCGAAGAACGCCGACAGCCGGTCGACCTCGTACAGCTCACGGGCCAGAGCCGAGGCCAGGTCGAAGCGGAAGCCGTCGACGTGGCACTCGGTCACCCAGTACCGCAGCGAGTCCATGATCAGCCGCAGCGTGCTGGGGTGCATGGCGTTGAGCGAGTTCCCCGTGCCCGTGAAGTCCATGTAGTAGCGGGGGTCGTCGGGCATCAGCCGGTAGTACGACGTGTTGTCGACGCCTTTGAACGACAGCATCGGGCCGAGGTGATTGCCCTCGGAGGTGTGGTTGTAGACGACGTCGAGGATGACCTCGATGCCGGCCCGGTGGAGGGCCTTCACCATCCCCTTGAACTCACGGATCTGCTCGCCGTTCGAGCCGGTGGCGGCGTAGCCGGCGTGGGGGGCCAGGAACCCGATGGTGCTGTAGCCCCAGTAGTTCGTGAGGCCCTTGTCGTGGAGGAAGCTCTCGTCGGCGATGTGGTGGATGGGCAGCAGCTCGACCGCGGTGACGCCGAGGTCCCGCAGGTACTCGACGGCGACGTCGGACGCGAGCCCGCCGTAGGTGCCCTTGAGGTCGTCGCGCACGTCGGGGTGCTGCTGGGTGAACCCCTTGACGTGGACCTCGTAGATGACGGTCTCGCTCCACGGCGTGTTCGGCGGGCGGTCGTCCTCCCAGTCGAAGCCGGTGTCGATCACGAGCGACTTGGGGATGGCGTCGGCGTCGTCCTCGTCGTCGGGCTCGAGATCGGCCGTCTCGGTGTCGTCGGGGACGTAGGGCAGCACGCTGGCGGCGTCGAAGTCGATCGGGCCCTCGATGGCCTTGGCGTAGGGGTCGATCAGCAGCTTGGCCGGGTTGAACCGGAAGCCGTCCTCGGGCTGGTACGGGCCGTGGACCCGGTAGCCGTAGCGGCAGCCCGGGCCCCGGTCGGGGATGTAGACGTGCCAGTTGAAGGCGGTGCGCTCGGTGACCTCGATGCGCTCCTCGTCGCCCTCCTCGTCGAACAGGCAGAGCTCGACCCGCTCGGCATGGGTGGAAAAGAGCGCGAAATTGGTTCCCTGACCGTCCCAAATGGCACCGCGCGTGCGCGGATCCCCCGGCAGAATCTCACGGGTGGTCGCCATCCGGTCTGCCATAATTCGATCCTCGTCTTCAGGGATGGGTACAAACGTCCGAAGGCCCGGATGGTTGCCTTGCAACTTACGACCGGCCTGATCCGTTGCCCGAGCGGCGATACGTATTCAAGACACGGAGGGGGAGAAATGCTGACCCTGATCTA
>DATHEV010000681.1:0-6180 GCA_035318405.1 Iamia sp. | reverse complement strand
GCAGGCCAGGCCCATGTCCCGGTCGGGGTGCTCGGTGAAGGTCTGGCCGCAGAAGCGGGGGAACGACGGGAAGCAGAGCGATGCCTCGACGTGGTTGATCTCCTGGTCCTCGACCCGGGCCTTGGGGTCGTAGCACCCGGGCCGCATCTCGTCGTAGGTCATCGGCGTCATCGTCATCTCGTCGCGGGAGTACCCGACGGCGGCGACGTGGCGCTTGTGGATGTAGACGAGGTCGCCGAACACCCAGCAGTCGGCCGGGCGCCCGTCGTCGGTGAACTCCTGCTCGTAGGTGCCCCCGCCGATGTGCTTCATCCCACCGACGCGTCGGCGCTCGATGCGGGGGCCGTCGGCCCGGTACCTCTCGGGGAGCCAGGTCTGCCACACGTGGGCCGGCTCGACGACGTGGTCGTCCACGCTGATGATCTTGGGGAGCTCGGCCATGTGTCCTCCGGGGGAGCGGCCCGAATCTGACGGGTCGTCAGATCTTACCCTGACGGGTCGTCAGGAAGTCACACGGAGCGCCTAGGTTCCGCCGTCGTGAAGATCGGGATCACCTTCGGCCAGCTCAACCCGGCGTTCTTCGAGGAGGTGGCGATCGAGGCCGACCGGCTGGGCTACGAGTCGGCGTGGCTGCCCGAGCACCTCGTGTTCCCGGTGCGGGTCGAGGGTCAGCTGGTGCCCGGTGAGGACCACCCGCCGGTGCCGCCGACGGTGCCGATCTTCGACGCCTGCGCCTACCTGTCGTACCTGGCGGCCAAGACGTCGACGATCAGGCTCGGCACCTTCGTCTACCTCCTGGGCATCCGCCACCCGTTCGTCGGCGCCCGGGGCTTCGCCACCCTCGACGTCCTCAGCGGCGGCCGGGCCGTGTGCGGTGTCGGTGCCGGCTGGCTGACACCCGAGTGGGACGCCGTCGGGATCGACCCGTCCACCCGCGGCGCCCGGCTCGACGAGGCCATCGCCGTGTGCCGCCGTCTCTGGACCGAGCCCGAGATCAGCCACGACGGACCGCACTTCCCGTTCGAGCCGGTGGCCTTCGAGCCCAAGCCGGTGCAGCCGGGCGGGGTGCCGATCCACATCGGCGGCGAGTCCCGCCGGGCCCTGCGGCGGGCGGCCGAGCGGGGCGACGGCTGGCTCGGGATGCAGCACACGCCGGAGACAGCGGCCGCCCAGGTGACCGTCCTCCGCGGGCTGACCGAGGCGGCGGGCCGCGACCCGTCCGCGGTGGAGGTCACGGTGATGGGTGCCGTGGACGGTCCCGACGACGTCGAGCGCTTCGCCGCGGCCGGCGTCGACCGCCTCGTCGTCACGCCGTGGCGCCGCAGCCGGGAGGCCGTCGACGGCCTCACCCGCCTCGCCGCCGCCCTGTCGCTCACCCCGTGACGGTGAGCGGCGCGTAGGCCGAGCGCTGGGTGTCGGCGGCGGCGCCGATGACGAGGGCACAGGTGCCCGGAGCCGCGGTGCAGTCGAAGGGGTCGTCCGGCCGGAAGGCGGGCTCGACCTCGGATTGGACCCTGGTGGTGAAGGTGATCTCGCCCTGCTCGTCGGCGTGCAGCTCGACGTCCGCGACGTTTCCGCCCCGAGACAGCCCAGCCTCCGCCGGAGGGAGCGGCCCTCGTCCGGCTCGCCCCCGTCGGACCTCCGTCCCGCCACGGCGGCAGGGTACGACCGGGCTGGCCGCCCGTCCCCGCGCCGAGGAACCCGACACCTGACGGGGCGTCAGGTAGCGTCCGAGCGATGCCCGTGGACCTGGCCGACCTGGTGCGCTCCGACCGCTGTGCGGTGGTGACCTCGGAGATCCAGAGCGGCGTGGTGGGGTCGCGCTCGGCGCTGCCGGACCTGGCCGCCGCCGCCGGCCCGATGATCACCGCCGTGGCTCGGCTGTGCGCCGCCGCCCGGTCCGCCGATGTCGTCGTCGTGCACGGCACCGCCGCCCGTCGGGCCGACGGCCGCGGGTCGAACACCAACGCCCGGCTCTTCGCCGGCGTGCGCAAGAGCCCGGTCGCCCTGCTGCCCGGCAGCCCCGAGGCGACGGTCGTGCCCGAGCTGGGCCCGGAGCCGTCCGACATCGTGCTCACCCGGCTCCACGGGCTCTCGCCCATGGCCGGCACCGACCTCGATGCCGTGCTCCGCAACCTCGGCGTGACGACCATCGTCGTCACCGGCGTGTCGGTGAACATCGCCGTCACCAACCTGGTGATGGACGCCGTCAACGCCGGCTACCAGGTCGTCGTGCCCCGCGACGGGGTCACCGGAATCCCGCAGGCCTACGCCGACGCCGTCCTCGATGGCACCGTCGCCCTGCTCGCCACCCTCACCACGGTCGACGAGATCATCGCCGCCTGGAAGGCGCCGTGACCGACCACACCAGCATCCCCGCCGCGCTCGTCGCCATCGCCGAGCAGCACCCCGACGGCGAGGCCGTCGTCGACGGCGAGCACCGGGTGACCTGGCGGGAGCTGGCCGACCGGGTCGACGAGGCGGCGCGTGCCTTCGTGGCCGCCGGCCTCGAGCCCGGCGACCGCGTCGGGCTGTGGGCCCCGAACTGCTGGGAGTGGGTCGTCGCCGTCGTGGGCCTCCAGGCCGCCGGTGGCGTGGTCGTCCCGCTCAACTCTCGCTACAAGGGGTCGGAGGCGGCGTGGATCCTGACCCGCAGCCGAGCCCGGCTCCTCGTCACCGTCGACGGCTTCCTGGGCAACGGCTACGTCGCGATGCTCGACGGCCAGGACCTGCCGCACCTCGAGCGGATCGTCGTCCTGCGCGACCCGGCGCCGCCCAGCGACACGCCGACCCAGGCGTGGGGCGCCTTCCTGGCCGCGGGGGCCGGTGTCGACGCCGCAGAGCTCGATGCCCGGCGCGACGCCCTCACGCCCGACACGGTGAACGACATCATCTTCACGTCGGGCACGACCGGGAAGCCCAAGGGCGTGCTGACCACCCACGGCCAGGCGCTGCGGGGCTTCACCACGTGGGCGGAGCTGGCCGGGCTGACGGTCGACGACCGCTACCTGCTGGTGAACCCCTTCTTCCACAGCTTCGGCTACCGGGCCGGCATCGTGGCCTGCATCCTCACCGGGGCGACGATGGTGCCGCTGCCGGTGTTCGACGTCGACGCCGTCATGCGCACCATCGACGCCGAGCGGATCACGATCTTCCCGGGTCCGCCGGCGCTCTACCAGTCGATGCTCAACCACCCCGACCGGTCGTCGCTGCGCTCGGACAGCCTGCGCATCGCCGTCACCGGGGCCGCCCCCGTGCCGGTCAGCCTGATCAAGCGGATGACCGACGACCTCGGCTTCGACGCCGTCCTCACCGCCTACGGCCTCAGCGAGTCCACCGGCATCGTGTCCATGTGCCGTCAGGACGACGACCCCGTGACCATCTCCACCAGCTCGGGGCGGGCCATCCCGGGCGTCGAGGTGCGGATCGTCGCCGACGACGGCACCGAGAGGCCCCGGGGTGAGCCGGGCGAGATCGTCGTGCGGGGCTACAACGTCATGAAGGGCTACTTCGAGGACCCGGAGAGGACGGCCGAGGCCATCGACGCCGACGGCTGGCTCCACACCGGCGACGTCGGGACCATGGACGACCGCGGCTACCTCGACATCACCGACCGCACCAAGGACATGTTCATCTGCGGCGGGTTCAACGCCTACCCGGCGGAGATCGAGTCGACCCTGTCGGAGCACCCCGCCGTGGCCCAGGCCGCGGTGGTCGGCGTGCCCGACGAGCGGCTGGGCGAGGTCGGCTTCGCCTGGCTCGTGCCGGCCACGGGGGTGGACCCGCCGAGCGAGGCCGACGTGGTCGCATGGAGCCGCGAGCGCATGGCCAACTTCAAGGCGCCGCGGCACGTCCGGTGGATAGCCGCGCTGCCGCTCAACCCGTCGGGCAAGATCCAGAAGTTCATCCTGCGCGACGACGCCGTCGCGGCCCTCGATCCCGGAGCCTCTGCGTGACCGTCACCCTGATAGCCGAGATCAGTGCCGGCGCCGTGGCCGAGGCCGACTCGGTCGCGATCGGCGTCCTCGTCATGCGGGTGCTGATCGGCATCACCTTCGCCGCCCACGGCTACTTCAAGTTCTTCAAGGGCGGGAAGATCGCCGGCACCGCCCGGTGGTTCGACAGCATGCGGATGCGGCCCAACGGCACGATCCATGCCTACCTCGCCGCCTGCACCGAGCTGGGTGCCGGCACCCTGCTGGCCCTCGGGTTCCTCACCCCGCTGGCCTGCGCCGCCATCGTGGGCCAGATGGTCGTGGCCGCCTACACCGCCAACCGCGAGAACGGGTTCTGGAGCGCCAACAAGGGCTGGGAGTACAACTTCGTGCTCGGCGTGGTCGCGGTGGGCCTGGCCACGATCGGCCCGGGCCAGTACTCGATCGACCACGTCCTCGAGCTGAGCCAGTCGTTCGACCCCAACATCGGGCTGAGCGTGTCGCTGTTCCTCGGGGTTGCCGCCGGCATCGGCATCATCGTCGGCTGCTACCGCCCGCCGGCCCCCGAGCCGGAGCCGGAGAGCTGATCGTGGCCGACGAAGAGGTCGCGGGGGACGCGGGCGCCGCCGACGAGGCCCGCGCCGCCGATGGTCGCCGTCCCGGGCGCCGCGGCCTCGCCACCCGGCAGAAGCTGCTCGACTGCACCGCCACCATGCTCGGCTCCGGGTCCTACCGCGAGCTGAAGGTGGTCGACATCGCCCGCTCGGCCGGCACCAGCCCGGCGACCTTCTACCAGTACTTCGCCGATGTCGAGAGCGCCGTGGTCGTCCTGGCCGAGGAGATGGCGGCCCAGGGGAAGCGCTTCGCCGATCACGTCCGCGCCAGCCAGTGGCGCGGCCGCAAGGGCTACGCCGCGGCCGAGGCGCTGGTCGACGAGGTCATCGACTTCTGGGAGGAGCACCGGTCGGTGCTACGGGTCGTCGACCTGGCTACCGACGAGGGCGACGCCCGCTTCGCCAACGTGCGCACCCGGCTGCTCAACGACCTGAACAACGCCCTGGCCGAGGCCATCGGCGAGATGAAGGTCGGTGGCCGGCTGCCCGAGGACGTCGAGCCCCTCGCCACCGCCGGCGTGCTGGTGTCGATGCTCGTGCACGTCGCCGCCCACCGCTACGGCTTCGAGTTCTGGGGCGTCCGCACCGCCGACCTGCGCACCTCGATGGCGCGCATCGTCTACTGGTCGATCTCGGGCCAGAAGCCTCCGCCCGGGTAGGGCCCGGCCCATGAGGTTCGGCCGCGGCGCAGACGCCACCAGCAACGTCCAGGATCGACGGACGGGAGGACGGGTCTCCGCCTTCCCCGGCGGCGCCCGGGGCGTGGGCGGGGTCGGCGGCGTCGTCGGCCTCATCGTGATCGTCGTGGTGACGTTGGTGTCCCAGGGTGGGGGAGGCGGCGGCACCGACCTCTCCGACATCATCGCGGCCGGCTTCCCCGAGGCCTCGACCGCCGGTCCGGGCCAGGACGGTGCCGCCACGATCACCGCCGATGCCGACCTGCGGGACTTCGTGGCCCAGGTCTTCAACGACGCCCAGGACCACTGGGCGGCGTCGTTCCAGGAGGCGGGCGAGGACTACACCGAGGCCACGCTGGTCCTGTTCGACACACCCACCGACTCGCGCTGCGGCGGCGCTCGGGCCGAGATCGGCCCGCACTACTGCCCGCCCGACGAGACGGTGTTCATCGAGCTCGGCTTCATGCGCCAGCTGGGCGCCGACTTCGACGCCCCCGGCGACTTCGCCCAGGCCTACGTGGTCGCCCACGAGATGGGCCACCACGTCCAGAACCTCCTCGGCACCAGCGCCGAGGTCAGCGACCGGTCCGAGGGCGAGCGGATCGGCGACGACGGCCTGTCGGTCCGGCTCGAGCTCCAGGCCGACTGCTACGCCGGGGTGTGGGCCAAGACGGTCTACGACCGGGGCCTGCTCGACCCCGGCGACACCGAGGAGGCCCTCGACGCCGCCGCCGGCGTCGGCGACGACCGCATCCAGGCCGAAGCGACCGGCCGGGTCGACCGCGACAGCTGGACCCACGGCTCGAGCGAGCAGCGCCAGCGCTGGTTCCGCCAGGGCTTCGACACCGGCGCCGCCGACCAGTGCGACACGTTCTCAGGGTCGATCTAGCACCACATGTCACTCGGTGCCTGGCACCGAGTGACCTGGGCTCGGCACCTGAGGCCCGCGACGCA
>DATHEV010000680.1:0-4119 GCA_035318405.1 Iamia sp. | reverse complement strand
GCACCACGGTGATCCTCCTCACCGACCCCTCGGCCGGCCCCGGCCCCGGCCCCGGCCCGGGCCCCGGTCCCGGTCCCGGTCCCAGCGCCCCGCGCCCCGGCGGCCCGCCCCCCGGCGGTACCGGCCCCGGCGGCACGACCCCCGGCGGTCCGCTCGCCCGCACCGGCACCGACCCCACCAGCCTGGTGGCCACCGGCCTCGCCCTCCTCCTCGCCGGCGTGATCCTCCTCATCGCCCGCCGCCGCTCCATCACCCCCGGCTGAGGTCGCTCTCCCCTTCCTCGACCCACGGCGGGACGACGATCCACCAGGCGTCGGGCGCGTTCGACCACGATCCGCAGCGCGCCTCCGCCCACGCCTCCTCCGGCAGGGGCACCAGCGTGCCGGGGTCGTCCGCGATCCAGTAGCCGAGCGAGACGCCGCCATGCTTGGTCCGATCCACCGCGCGAGCCCGCCCGCCACGAGGCTGTCGTAGTCGCCCGCGACGAGCCGATCGACCAGGGCGACGATCGCCGGCCGCCATCGCTCGGGGATCGGCACCTCGCCCGGGCCGTCGTCCACCCCGCTTCAGTCCGGGATCAGCGCTGCCGGATCCGGCGCCGAGCGGGGTACCGGCGGCTCTTGGGTGGCGACCCGCAAACCGAACCCCGTGATCTGGGCCGCGAAGGTCCTCCACGCTTCCCTGGTCAGCCGCATCCGGAGCATGCAGGGCTCGTCCGTGTCGCGGCACGCAGAGCCACGACGACGTCGTAGACGCCCGGTCAGGCGGACGTGCCGCCCCGGACGACCTCCCAGCCAGAGGCGGGCAGGAACCGGGGCCACCCGGCCAATCGTGCACCTCGGAGCTGCTGGGAACCTTGGCTACAGCAACAGTGCCGCTGAACTGCGGAGACTCCTTGTAGGCGGAGGCTTTGCAGTCGCCCCAGAGCGTGCAACGCTGAAGGACCGCCCCAGCCGCCCGTCGCCCGCCTCGATCGTGGAGGACGGTCCCGGTCAGCCGGGCCCGAGCTGCCTGGGTGGGGTCGCCATGACGGCCTGGTGGAGGGCGTGCTCCAGCTTGTCGAGGGCGGTCCGGAGGTCGCCGGCGATGGCGCGGGCCGCGGATGGTGTCAGTACGGCCTGGGGCCCCTGGGCCTCGCACCGCACCCGCTGGGCCTCGCACCGCTGCCGCTGGACCTCGCACGAGGCGGCCTGGTCGCTGACGGGGTACAGGTCGGCGAGGGCGGCCAGCTGCTCGTTCCGGTCGGCCGGGGCCGTGGATGTGAAGGCGAACTCGTACCAGCCCTGGACGAGGGCGTCGAAGCGCGCCACGGCCGCGACCAGGCCCTTGACCCTTTGGGCTGTCGTCAGGCGGACGGGCATCGGCATCAGCGCGGGGGCGAAGGGGTAGGCCCGGTAGCCGGCTGCGATCCCGGACGCGACCTTGAGGGCGTGGGCGCGAGCCGCCTCCGACCGGCTGGCGGCGAGGGGCTCGAGCGTCTCCCAGCTGTCGGTGGTGAGATCCTCGATGGCGAGCTCGAGGCGGTCGATCGGAGTAGCGAGGGCGGGCACGGCGGCGACGATCGCGTTCCGGGCCGCCGGGCCCCATGCGGGCCGGTCGGCGCAGTACCTGGCGACGTCGTTGAGGAACCGCTGGGAGGCCCGGGCGGTGGGCTTCATGCTCCACCGGCTGCGCTTCGGGCTCGAGGTCCCCAGCTCCATGCGGGTCATCAGACCCTCACCCCGGGCCCGCCACCTGGGGCCGCCGCTCTGGATCTTCTTGTCGACCTGATAGAGCGTCATCGCCGTCGCGGCCGTGTCCACCAGGGCTCCTACGAGGTTGAACGGTTCGAACGCACTCTCCCCCGGGACGGTGAGGGTGCGCCCTCGCTTCGTCCAGGTCCCGAGGGCCACGGGCTTGTCGTTGCGATTGGTCATCGTCGTCGCGGATCGGCGCGTCGCGACGGGAGACCGGTCTCCCGTCACGGGCGTTCGACCCCCTCCCTCCCTGTCTGAGGGTGCCATCTTTCCACCGTCCTCGTCCGAGTCGCAATGGTCATCTGGGCTGGCCGCCCAGCCGACGCCGCCACCGTGCCCGTCGAGCTCGACCTCCAGCCCAGCGGGAGCGTTCGCTGCTCGGGGCCATGGCCGGCCTGGATGCCCGGCCCGACGGGGCCGTCGAAGTCAGCCAGATGGTCCTTCAGGGCTCCCGGACTGTGAGCGTGTCATCCGTCGGCTCCCCACAGCCGTGGAACTGACCCAGCAGGCTCCGTTCACCGCCAGCATGCGGCCGGATTGCCGAAACTGGGTGAGGAGGCAACTCGTTCTGCATCTCCGAGCGCCCCAGCTTCGTCGCCCTCTTGTGCAGGACGAGGTAATCCTCGCGGCACGGAGCCGGGTCTCTCTCTCGGCTCGGTCGCGGAACCCGCAGTGGCGATGGTCCAGGAAGCCGTTCAGGCTGGCGGCCTCGAGCATCCCGTCACGAACGTCGGTGACGGCGTCGTCGGTGTCCGTCGCCCCCTGGGCCGGCGTTCCCGGGCGCAACGTGCACCCCGATCCTGATTCAGCCCCGGCACCGCGCCCGCGACCCTTGCCTCAGAGCCGCCTACCCCCCGCAGATCCGAGAGCGGTTCGGAGCGGCCACCGGAAGCGAACACGCTCCTGTCTCACGGCCACGGGACTCGGAGGTGCACCAGCAAGTCGGTGAGGTGGTCCGCGGCGACGCCGGCGAGCACACCGCCCGCCAGCATCGCTATGCGCTTCACGTTCCGACCGATGATCGTCTCGCTTGGCGGGTCGCTCTTGACCTGCGCCCCGATGCTGTCGATGGCGGCGAGCAGCAGAACCGCTTCTGGTCCATCGGTCCGCTCGTCGTCTATCAGCCGGCGAACGGCGCGCACGAGGACCTCAAGCTTCTGGGACTCTTCGGGCGTCACGGAACGGGGCTGGCGCAAGAACAGACCGAGAGGCAGCTGTCTCAGAAACAAGCCACCGGCGGCCTCATACAAATATGCACGCCGGACCGTCAGCGAAATGCGATGGAGCAAACCGATGGACAAGACGTGGTACACGCCCAAGGCAGATGAATGGTGTTCGGGCAGTTCCATGAACTCCAGGGTCGGAATGCCTTCTATTCCCTCGACCTCAGGGTCCTCTGCCCGTGGGCCTCGCGTGGAGCGATCCACGATGGCCGCGTCGAGCTCGGGGATGGACGAGACCAGCTGGCGCGGAGTTTCGAACGATCGAACGTCGAAGTCGGTCCACTGTTCGAGCAGACCGGCGAACGAGAAAGCCCCTGGTCAGGGACCAGGGGCTTGGAGCGGACGACCGGATTCGAACCGGCGACCCTCACCTTGGCAAGGTGTCGGTCGCTGTCCGTTCCGTCCGCTGAGTGCGCTGACATGCGCCTGCGTCCTCCCGTTCGTCCGTGGAGTGCTGGTCCGTCCGTCTGACAGTAGAGCGCTCTACTTCTCTGGTTGAGTGCGCCGCGCCATCGTCGGGATTCTCGGCCAAGGGGCACGATCGCGCTCTCGGCGGACCCCCGGACCCTGGGGAGCCTGCTCGGGGTCGAGGCGGTCGGAGGTCCAACGGTCGATCTCCTCGACGGCCTGGATCGTCGCCGGGAGCTTCGGGAGGATCATCCAGCCGTGGACCTTCTCGGGATGGACGGTCAGCCGCACATCGACGCCATCGCGGCGGGCGTTGTCGGCGATGCGCTCGGCGCAGGAGAGCAGTGATTCGGCTCCGCCGGCGAGGATCAACAGGGGTGGGAGCTCGGTCAGGTCGGCGAGAGCGGGCGAGACCAGGGGGTCGGCGGGATCGGCGGTGCCGACGTAGGCGGGCCCCCACACTGGCGAGAGGTCGCGCAGGGGGATCATGTCGAGGTCGGCGTTGGTCTGGATCGTCTCGCCACTGAAGGTGAAGTCGGCGTAGGGCCAGAGGAGGACGGCGCCGGCGGGCTGTGGGAGCGCGAGGCCGCGGATCTTCAGCAAGAGGCCGAGTGCCAGGCAGGCACCGGCGGACCCGCCGGTGAGGATCGTGGACGAGGGGTCGGCTCCGCGATCGAGCACAGCCCGGTAGGCCGAGATGGCGTCGTCGAGGGCGGCAGGGAACGGGTGTCGCGGGGCGAGGCGGTAGTCGA
>DATHEV010000679.1:0-2374 GCA_035318405.1 Iamia sp. | reverse complement strand
TGCCCGACCGGCCCGGGTCGGCCCCGCTGCGCTTCCGCAGCCGCCACCTCGACCTCGACCTGGTCGACGATCCCGGCGGCACCACCCACCTGCGGGCCCGCTGGGACGAGACCGACGGCCGACCCGGATCGGCCGCCGTCGCCGTGGCCCTCCCGCCCGGCCACGAGTCGCTCAACGTGGTGATCCCCTGGTCCGACCGGCTGTTCCAGTACACGTCGAAGCACCAGGCCCGCCCGGCGAGCGGGCCGGTCACCGTCGGCGACGAGACCTGGTCGACCGACGGCGGATGGGGCGTCCTCGACGTGGGCCGGGGGCGCTGGCCGTACCGGACGCGGTGGAGCTGGGGCGGCGGCGCAGGGGTGGCCGACACCGGAGCCGTGGTGGGCATCCAGATCGGCGGCCGCTGGACCGAGGGCACCGGCTTCACCGAGAACGGCATCATCGTCGACGGCCGTCTGACCAAGATCGGCGCCGAGCTCGAGTGGACCTACGACTGGGACGCGCCGATGGAGCCGTGGCACGTCCTGGACCCCGCCGGCCACCTCGACCTCACCCTGCGCCCGACCTACGACAAGCACACCGGCGTGCGGGCCGTCATCGCCTCGACCGAGGTCCACCAGGTCTTCGGCACCTGGTCGGGCTGGGTCGCCACCGACGACGGCACCATCCACCGCCTCGACGGCGTCAGCGGCTTCGCCGAGGAGTCCCGTTCCCGCTGGTAGAGCCGATCGCGGCGGCGATCTCGGCCGCCACCTCGTCGTGGTCGGTGGCCACCAGCCCGACCGTGATCCGCACGTGGTCGACCGGCTCGCGGGCCCACACGAACGGGGCGCCGGGGCCACCGCGATGCCGTGGGAGGCGAGGGCCACCGCCGCGGCCTGCTCGTCGGGCACCTCGACCCAGAGGTTGATCCCGTCGCCGGCGCCGCACGCCACGCCGCGCCCCTCGAGCCCGGTGGTCAGCAGCGCCCGGCGCGACGCATAGGTCGTGCGGGCCTCCTCGACGCAGGCCGCGGCGACCGGGTCGGCCAGCAGCTCGACCAACACGGCCTGGAGCAGCCGGCTCGACCAGCCCGGGCCCAGCAGCCGCCGGTCGACCAGCGCGTCGACCACGGCGGCCGGCCCCGCCACCGACGCCAGGCGCAGATCGGGCCCGTAGGACTTGGAGAAGGAGGTGACGTGCACGGTCGAGCCCGGCAGCCAGGCGCCGAGGGACACGTCGTCGGCGCCGCTGATGGCGCCCGAGTGGTCGTCCTCGACCACCAGCACGTCCTGCCCGTCGAGGAGCGCCGCCAGCTCCGCTGCCCGCGAGACCGTCATCGACGTGCCGGTGGGGTTGTGCGACCGGGGCTGGAGGAACAGGGCCACCGGGTCGAGCTCGAGGGCCGCGGACAGCGCCGCCGGCACGATCCCGGAGCCGTCGAGCGGCAGGGAGACGATCTCGGCGCCCAGCAGGTCGAGCAGGTCGAGCAGGGGCGGGAAGGCGGGGTTCTCGACCAGCACCCGGTCGCCCAGCCGCACGTGCTGGGTGGCCAGCCGGTCGAGGGCATCGAGCGCGCCGTCGACCACGGTGACGGCCTCGGCCGGGAAGGGGAGACGGGCCCGCACGGCGGCCTCCAGCTCGGGCAGCACCGGGCGGTCGAGGTAGGAGGTGGTGAGCGTGGTCCGGTCGAGCCGGGCCAGCGCCGGGCCGAGATCGGGCAGCAGGGCGACGTCGGGCGTGCCCGTGCTCAGGTCGAGGCGGTAGCGCCCGGCGGGGGCGGTCAGCCGGCGGTAGCGGCCCGGCCCCGACCGGCGGATGGGCCCGGTCACGAACGTGCCCTGCCGGCCCCGGCCCTCGATCACCCCGAGCCGGCCGAGCTGGCCCCACGCCTCGCTGACGGTGGTGGCGCTGGCGTCGAGGGCGACGGCGAGCCGCCGCACCGTGGGCAGCCGGGCGCCCGGCGCCAGGGCGCCCGACGACACCAGCCGGCTGACGGCCGCGGCGATGCCGCGGGCGCTGCGCTCCTCGACGGCGCCCACGATGCGGGCTGTGCCGTCGTCCACCGTGAGGGCCATCAGGTGTCCATGCTCCCGTAACAATGCGAAACGAACGAGGTGTTGAGTGGACTGTACCGCAGGGGTACCCTCTGTGGCCCCCGTCACAACCCAGGAGACAGCTCCATGACCGTGGTCCGCGCTGCGATCCTCCAGACCGATTGGACCGGCGACAAGGCGTCGATGATCGACAAGCACGAGCAGGCCGCCCGGGACGCCGCGGCCGAGGGCGCCCAGGTGATGTGCTTCCAGGAGCTGTTCTACGGCCCCTACTTCTGCCAGGTGCAGGACAAGGAGTACTACTCCTACGCCGAGTCGATCCCGGGCCCCACCACCGA
>DATHEV010000678.1:0-10512 GCA_035318405.1 Iamia sp. | reverse complement strand
CCTCGGCTCCGTCGTCGCCGCCCCTCCCGGGTCCACCGGGATGCAGCGCCTCGGGGTCGAGCGTGCCGAGGTCGGTCACGTGCCGGGCGGTCACGCCCTCGTCGTCGCCGGTCTCGCCCATGACGACGACGACGTCCCCCTCGGCGATGTCGGCCACCGCGCCCTCGGCCACGTCGAGCACCGTGGTCCCGTCGTCGGTCGTGACGGTGGTGGCGGTGCCCTCGTCGTCCTCGATGGTGACGGTGGTGCCGTCGACCCCCGTGACGGTGCCGTGGGCTCCGGGACGGCGGTGCTCGCCGGGGGCGATGCACTCGCCGTCGGCGGCGTCGCCCTCGGCGTCGGCGGGCGGGGTGGTCTCGTCCTCGGCGGCCGCGGTCACGGCGACGCGGGCGGGACCGGAGTCGCCGGACAGGGCGACGGCGGCCGCTCCGCCGCCGGCCACGCCCAACGCCGCGGCCCCGAGGGCCACCCAGACGAGCGGCCGGCGGGCGGATCGGGTCGGTGCCGAGGGCAGCGGGGGCTCGGCGGCCGGCGGGCTTGCGGGTGGGGAGATCGGATCATCGGGCACGGGGTGCTCCTCGTCGATGGGGGGTGCACGGCCACCCTGGCCCCCGAACCTCAGAGGTCGCTGGGAGCCCACCTGAGGAGGAGCCGAGATGTGGCAGCACCCGTCACCAGGGCAGGTGCTCGCGGCCATCGCGGTGGCGTAGGTTCCAGCCCATGAGCGACGACCCCACGCAGCTGGTGAAGGAGCGCATCGAGCGCCTCCTCGACGAGGGCGACACCAGCGACACCACCGCCTTCCGGGGCCTGCAATACGACCTCGGCCTGGCCTGGGTCCACTTCCCCGAGGGATGGGGCGGGCTGGGCGTGGACCCGCCGCACCAGCGCGCCGTCGACGCCGCCCTGCGCGACGCCAAGGCCCCCGGCCCCAGCACCGAGCACTTCTTCGGGCTCACCATGGCCGGACCCACCGTCGTCACCCACGGGTCCGACGAGCTCCGGAAGCGGCTGCTCCGCCCGATGTTCACCGGCGAGGACTCCTGGTGCCAGCTCTTCAGCGAGCCCGGCGCCGGGTCCGACCTGGCCGGCCTCGCCTGCAAGGCCGTCCGCGACGGCGACGAGTGGATCATCACCGGCCAGAAGGTGTGGAACACCCTCGCCCACATCGCGGATCGGGGGATGCTGGTCGCCCGCACCGACCCCGACGCCCCCAAGCACAAGGGCCAGACCTACTTCGCCCTCGACATGCACGCCCCCGGCGTCGAGGTCCGGCCGCTGCGCCAGATCACCGGCGAGGCCGAGTTCAACGAGGTCTACATGACCGAGGTGCGGGTCCCCGACGCCGACCGCATCGGCGACGTGGGCGAGGGCTGGCGGGTCGCCATGACCACGCTGTCGAACGAGCGCACCACCATCGGCGGGGGCGGCGGCACCCCGACCCGGGGCTCGGGGGCCATCGCCGAGGCCGTCCGCATCTGGCAGTCCGACGAGATCGTCGACCGCTCCCCCGCCCAGCGGGACGAGCTGATGAAGCTGTGGATCCGGGCCGAGACCCTGCGGCTCACCAACATCCGGGCCGGCCAGAACCGGAAGATGGGCAACCCCGGCCCCGAGGGCTCCATCGCCAAGCTCATGTTCGCCCAGGTCAACATGGACGTCTACGAGCTGTGCGTCGACCTCCTCGGCGCCTCGGGCCTCGTCGACTACGACTACACGATGCGCCGCTCGGAGAACCTGGGGCTCACCGGCCCTCCCGGCACCAGCCGCAAGATGTTCCTCCGGGCCCGGGCCAACTCGATCGAGGGCGGCACGTCGGAGATCCAGCGCAACATCATCGGCGAGCGGGTCCTCGGCCTCCCCGGCGAGCCCCGCACCGACAAGGACGTCCCCTGGAAGGACGTCCCGAGGAGCTAGGGCCCGGCCCCGGCGGCTCACCACCACCCCCGCGAACGGGCCAGTGAGGCCTAGTCTCCTCTGACCATGACGACGACACTGGTGCGCACGACGGCCCTGGCCCTGGCCCTGGCCCTCGCCCTCGCCCTGGCGGGCTGCGGCGGGGATGACGACGACGATGCGGCCCCACCGGCCGAGGGGTCGGTCTCCGAGGACGGGGGGACGGCGCCGACCGACCTCGAGGAGGTCGACGACCCGGCGGCCGATGTCGCCCGCCGCTTCGAGGAGGCCGGGCTCGAGGTCTGCGACGAGGAGGCGACCTCGGGCAACATCTCCGGCTCCTACGAGGGCTACAACTGGTCGATCGACGCCCCCTGCCCGGACGACCCGCTGGACCGCCGGGGGTACCTCAACCTCGACGAGTACAACGATGCGGGGACGGCGTCGGCCGAGCTGGCCGATCCCTCCACCGACGCCTACCTCACCTGGCTGCTCGATCCGACCACGCTGCTCACCACGGGACAGACGACCCACCCCGACGTGATCGCTCTGCTGGACGAGGCGCTCGGCGACCTGCCCGCCGGGGGTCCCGGTCTCTCCACCGGCGGCGGCTGAGGGGCGGGCCCGGACGCGCACGAGGCCTGGTCCGCCGGGCGGAACCAGGCCTCGGCTGGGAGATCCGGAGTGGGCCGTGAGGGATTCGAACCCCCGACCCCCTGCGCGTCATGCAGGTGCTCTAGCCAACTGAGCTAACGGCCCCGGAGCGACGACCATAGCAGCGGGGCCCCACCCCACTGCCAGCCGAATGACGGCTACGCGGCGGGCTGGCGGATGGCGTCGAGGCGGGTGTCGGCGGGGACGGTCTCGCCGTCGCCGATGACGCAGTCGGTGAGGGCGGCGCCCCGCTCGACGGTGGCCTCGAAGGCGACGACGGTGCGCTCGATCACGGCGCCCTCGCCGACCGAGCTGCCCGGCAGGAGGACCGAGTCGCGCACGACCGCACCGGCGGCCACGGTGCACCCGGCGCCCACCACCGAGCGCTGGACCTCGGCGGCCGAGTCGATGACGGCGGCCGGGTCGATGCCGTCGACCGGCTCGCCCCGCAGCCCGTCGAGCAGGTCGAGCTGGGCGCGGATGTAGAGGGCGGGGGTGCCGGCGTCGATCCAGTAGGCGTCGTCGGCCGTGGCGTACAGCGTCCCCGACTCGACCATGGCCGGGAAGACCTCGCGCTCGATCGACACCCGGCGGTCCGGGGCGATGCGGTCGAGCACCGAGGGCTCGAGCACGTAGATCCCGGCGTTGATGAGGTCGGTGGGGGCCTCGTCGCGCGGGGGCTTCTCGACGAAGGCCTCGACCCGCCCCTGGGCGTCGGTCGGGACCACGCCGAAGGCGGAGGGGTCCTCGACCTTGTGGAGGGCGATGGTGCCCTCGGCGCCCCGCTCGTCGTGGAACGAGATGAGGGCGCTGACGTCGATGTCGGTGAGGCAGTCGGCGTTCATGACCACGAACCGCTGGTCGATGCCGGCGTAGAGGGCGGCGAAGCGGATGGCGCCGGCGGTGTCGAGCGGCTCGGGCTCGACGGCGAAGTGGAGCTGCACGCCGGCGCACACGCCCGTGGGGTACTCGGCGGTGAAGGCGTCGGGCCGGTAGCCCATGGACAGGACCACGTCGTCGATCCCGTGGCGGGCCAGGTGCCGCAGGACGGGCTCGATCATGGGCCGCCCCAGGATGGGCAGCATCTGCTTGGGGCGGTCGAGCGTGAGCGGGCGGAGGCGCGTGCCGAAGCCGCCGACGAGGACGACTGCCCTCATCCGCCGGCGGGGGCGGTGGTCTCGGCCGGGGCCGTCGTCTCGGAGCCCTCGGCCGGAGCCGTCGTCTCGGTCCCCTCACCGTCGGCGGGTGTGGTGGTCTCGGCGGGCACCTCCCCCTCGGGCGGCACCTCTCCCTCGGGCGGCGCCTCTCCCTCGGGCGGCGCCTCTCCCTCGGGCGGGACCGTCGTCTCGCTGAACTGGTCCTCGAGCTCGCCGGAGTCGGCGTCCTCGTTGGCCTCGGTGTCGACCGGGCCGTCCTTGGTGGCGTTCTCGATGATGGTCGCGGCGCTGGGCGGAGCCGGGATCGTGTCCACGCCCTCGGGGAGGAAGGCGATGGTGAACGCTCCGAGGTCGTTGTCGAAGTGCTCGCCCGAGATGTCGGAGCTGCGGACGTCGGTGGGCTTGCCCGAGGTGTCCTGGGCGTCCTTCCAGTACGCCATCACCACGCGGCCCTTCTCGTCACCGCACTTGGTCTCGCCGTTCTTGTAGGTCCGCTCCTCGAAGGGAGCATCCGGCGGGAGGGTGATCGACGAGTCGGAGACCTTCACGCCCACCTGGTCGAAGAACTTGCCGAGGGTGGCGGACTTGCCCGCGGCTCCGGCGAGGAACGGGTGGATGTGGATCAGCCCGTCCTCGTGGGTGTGGATGCCCAGCGGGTCGTCGACGCCGTCGGGCATGTTCGCCACCCACCGGTCGCAGACGTAGATGCCGTAGGCGGCGTGCCAGTGCTCGCCCAGGGCGGGGCTGCCGCCCGTGGCCTGGTCCTGGCGGGCGAAGGCGATCAGGCCCACGCCGAGGATGACGATGGCGACGATGGCCGCGGGGAAGCCGACGTTGCGACGCTGGCCGGAGGTCTTGCCACCGGCGCGGGCCGCACGGGCCACCTTCTTGGCTGAGGATGCCTTTCCCATGGGTCGGTCACCCTACCCGGCGGCGGGCCCCGGGCCGGAGTCGGCTGCTGACCGCAGGGTGAACAGCAGCTCCTCGGCGCCGGCGCGGTCGGTGAAACGGGCGGCGTGGACCCGTCCAGCGGCCCCCAGCCGGGCCGCCAGGGCGTCGTCGTCGAGCACCCGGGCGAGGGCATCGGCCCAGGCCCCGATGTCGCCGGGGGGCACCAGGAGGCCACCGTCGCCCACCACCTCGGGGAGCGACGTGGCGTCCGCGGCGACGACCGGCGTGCCCTTGGCCAGTGCCTCGAGGGCGCCGTTGCCGAAGCCCTCGTAGCGCGACGGGAAGGCCACGGCGACGGCCCCGTCGAGCAGGGCGTCGAGGTCGGCGCGGGGCACCCGGCCGGTGCGGCGGATCCGGTCGGCGACGCCGCTGGCGGCGATCGCCCGGGCCACCTCGGGTTCGGCCGGGCCCTCGCCCCCGGTCAGCACCAGGTCGACGTCGGGGTGGGTGGGCGCCAGCCGGGCGAAGGCCCGCACCAGGGTCACGTGGTCCTTGTGGGGATAGGTGATGACCGGGTACAGCAGCCACCGCCCGGCCAGGTCGTAGACGGCGCGGACCCGGTCGACCTCGGCCGGCGGCACGGGGTCGAACAGGTCGGCGCCGATGCCGTGGGGCACGGCCCGCAGCCGATCCGCGGGGACGCCGAAGCGGTCCTCGATCTCGGCCACGACCTGCTGGGAGGGGGCCGTGACCACGGCGGCCCGCCGCACCGACCGGGGCAGGACGGTGCGCAGGTAGGCGACCTTGGTGCGGGAGAAGCCCTCGGGCAGGTCGAGGGGACGCAGGTCGTGGATGGTCAGGACGGCGGCGGCGCCGCCGGTGAGCGGGGGCACGACGCCGCCGGGGTGCCAGACCACGTCGAGCCGGGCCCGCCGCACCTGGGCCGCCAGCCAGGTCGTCTCGGCCGCCACCCGGAGGGCCTTGAGGCGGCCCCGCAGGGCGATGGTCCGGAGCGGGAAGCGCTTGGCCAGGTCGGGGTGGGCGACGGCCAGCTCGTCCAGCCCGAACAGCTGGACCTCGAGGTCGGGGGGATCGAGGTCGGCGAGTGCGCGCAGGAGCCGGGTGACGTACTCCTCGCTCCCCCCGACCACCCCCGGCACGAGCCACAGCAGGTTGACCCCCACCCGGATCCGGCGCTCGCTCACGGGGCCACGACCTCGCCGTAGGCGGCCACGGTGAGCTCGGCGGTGCGGGCCCAGGTGTACCCGGCGGCCCGGGCGCGGGCCCGCGCGCCGAGGGCGGCGGCGCCGGCGGGGTCGGACAGGACCCGGTCGAGGCCGGCGGCGATGGCGTCGACCGACGTCGGGTCGACCAGCACGGCGGCGTCGCCGGCCACCTCCTCGGTGGCCGTGCCCGCCGACGTCACGACGGCCGCGCCCTGCGCCATGGCCTCCAGGGGCGGCAGGCCGAAGCCCTCGCGGAGGCTCGGGTAGGCCACCACCGCGGCCCCGGCGTACAACGGCCCGAGGTCGGCGGACGGGACGAACCCGAGCGACCGGGCCCGCCCGGGGAGAGCGTCGAGCAGGGCGCCCAGGTCCTCGTTCCAGCCCTCGGCCCCGACCAGGACGAGGTCGACGTCGGACCGGTCGAGCGACGCCAGGGCCCGGACCAGGCGGGGCAGGTTCTTGCGGGGCTCGACGGTGCCCACGAAGAGGACGTACGGCCGGTCGAGCCGGTGGGCGGCGCGCACCCGCTCGACCTCGTCGGGGGTGGCGACCACGGCGTCGACGCCCCACGGCACGACGCGGATCCGGTCGGGGTCGAAGCCCGCCTCGCGGCACTCGGCCGCGGTGGCCTCCGACGGCACCAGCACGAGGCGGGCGTGACGGCGGGCCAGCTCGGTGCCCCGCCGGAAGAACCGCAGGCCGTGGCGGGTCGCCTGCTCGGGGGCGGCCAGGAAGGCCAGGTCGTGGATGGTGACGACCAGCGGGGCCCGGCTGCCGGGGACGGCCACGGCGGTGGCGTGCACCAGGTCGACGGGCCCGGTGGCCCGCTCGACGCGGGGCCGGCGCAGGGCGTGCCACGTCTCGTAGAGCGCCAGGCGGGGCAGCGGTAGGTGCCGGACCGGGACCGGCGGTGTCCACGGCTCGGGCGGCGGGCCGTCGTGGCGGGCGGCCACGCCCACCACCTCGACGTCGTCCCGCTCGGCAAGGGCGCCGGCCAGGGCCAGGATCGACGTGGCCGTCCCGCCCGGGACCCGGTGCCAGCACTGCTCCAGGGTCAGCGCCACCCGCAGCCGTCCCGTCACCGCTGAGGGGGACGGGGCCGTGCTCATGGTGGCCGGTAGCATCGCAGATCGTGTTCGGACCCCGCCGCACCCCGTCCTCCCGGCCGCTCGCGCCGTGAAGGTCCTCGTCACGGGGTCGGCCGGGCTCATCGGGTCGGAGGCGGTCGAGTTCTTCGACGGGCTCGGCTTCGCGGTCGACGGCATCGACAACAACACGCGGGCCGACTTCTTCGGCCCCGGGGGCGACACGACCTGGAACCGCCAGCGGCTCGAGGCCACGTGTGCGCGGTACACGCACCTCGACATCGACATCCGCGACCGGGAGGGCATCGACGGCGTGATGGCCCGCGGCGGCTACGAGCTGGTGATCCACGCCGCCGCCCAGCCCAGCCACGACCTGGCCGCCAGCCGGCCCTTCGACGACTTCGACACCAACGCCGTCGGCACCCTCAACCTGCTCCAGGCCTGCCACCGCCACTCCCCCGAGGCCGTGTTCATCACCGTCAGCACCAACAAGGTGTACGGCGACACGCCCAACCGGCTCGACCTGGTCGAGCTCGAGACCCGGTACGACTACGCCGACCCGGCCGACGCCCAGGGCATCGACGAGACCATGGCGATCGACCACACCACCCACTCCCTGTTCGGGGCGTCGAAGGTGGCGGCCGACGTGCTGACCCAGGAGTACGGCCGCTACTTCGGGATGCCCACCGCCGCCTTCCGGGGCGGCTGCCTCACCGGCCCCCACCACTCGGGTGTCGAGCTCCACGGGTTCCTGTCGTACCTGGTCACCCAGGCCGTGCGCGAGGGGCCGTACACGATCTTCGGCTACAAGGGGAAGCAGGTCCGCGACCAGATCCACTCGGCCGACGTGATCTCCGCCTTCTGGGCCTTCGCCCAGGATCCCCGCCCCGGCGAGGCGTACAACCTCGGGGGCGGGAAGGCCAACGCCGCCAGCCTCCTCGAGTGCGTCGAGCTGATCGCGGCCCGCAGCGGCACCCGCCCCGTCCTCACCTACGACGAGCAGAACCGGGTCGGCGACCACATCTGCTACTACACCGACATGGCCAAGTTCCGGGGCGACTTCCCGGGCTGGCGCCAGGAGTGGACGCTCGACGCCATCGTCGACGAGATGGTCGGCGCCGTGACCGCCGCCGAACGACGGTGAGGGCCACCGCCACGCGGCGGCTCCGCATCACCCTCGTCAACCAGTTCTACCCGCCGGACCTCTCGCCGACGGCCCACCTCACCGCCTCGCTCGCCGGGCACCTGGCCGGGCTCGGCCACCGGGTCACGGTCATCACCGGGGGCGAGGGCTACGTCGGCCCGCGCTCGGGGCGCGCCACCACCTCGCCCGAGGGGGTCCGGGTGATCCACCTGTGGACCCCGGCGCTGGGCAAGGGGTCGGTGGCCAAGCGGCTGTCGGACTACGCCTCCTTCCTGGCCGGGGCCACCATGCGCCTGGTGCTCCTGCGCCGCCAGGACGTCGTCGTCTCGCTCACCACGCCGCCGTACGTCGTCGTCAGCGCCATGGCCCACAAGGTCCTGCACCGGAAGACCCGCGTCGTGCTGTGGTCGATGGACTGCTACCCGGACGTCATCGAGCGCCTGGGGTCCCGCACCGGCGGCGGCCCGGTCATCCACGTCGTGCCGACCCGCCGCGCCGCCCTGGCGGACCGGGCCCGCGCCCTGCTCCGCCCGGTGGCGTCGCTCCGCCGGGGCGGGCCGATGTCCCGGGTGCTGCGGGCCGTCAACCGGTGGGTGTTCGTCCGTCTCGACCACGTGGTGGCGCTGGACGAGCCCATGCGCCATCTGCTGCTCGACGGCTACGGCTCCGGCTCCGAGGGCGCCCGCTGGCCCCCCGCCACCGTGATCCCCAACTGGGAGGCCGTGGCCGAGTTCCCCGATGCCCCCGCCCGCGCCGCCGACGGGCGCTGGCCCGCCGACGACGCCGACGACGCCGAGCTGGCCGGGCGGTTCGTCGTCGTCTACCTCGGCAACCTGGGCTACGGCCACCGGGTCGGCACGCCCGTCGCCGCCGCCGGGCTGATCCCCGCCGACGAGGACGTGCGCTGGCTCTTCGTCGGCGGCGGCGCCCGCTGGGAGGAGCTCGAGGGCCTGGCCGCCACCGAGGGCGCCGCCGACCGCATCCTCCAGCGCGACTACGTGCCCAAGGAGCGGACGCGAGAGGTCATGGCCGGCGCCGGCGCCGCCCTCATCCTCCTCGGCGACGACGCCCTCGGGCTCATGAGCCCGTCCAAGCTGCACGCCAACCTGGCCGCCGGGCTGCCGATCCTCTACGTGGGCCCCGAGGGGTCGAACGTCGACGAGGCGATCGGCCGCTTCGGGTGCGGGGTCAGCATCCGCAGCGACGACGCCGAGGGCCTGGCCGCCGCCGTCCGCCGCCTGCGGGACGACCACGCCTGGCGGGACGAGCTCTCGGCCAACGCCCGCCGGGCCTTCGACGAGGCCTACTGCGACGCCGCCACGCTCCCCCGCTGGGACACCGTCCTCGGCACCTGAGGCCACTCGGGGCGGGGACCCCCCGACCAGCGGGATTGCGTAGGCGCCACTCAGGACCGCCAAGCGGTTCGTCCGTACCGTCGCCAACATGCAACGACGCACCCGCCTGATCGCCGCCGCCCTCGCGGCTACCACCACCCTCGGCCTGATGCCGACGGCCCCTGCGATCGCCGCCGTGCCCCCGGCCCAGGTGCTCACCTTCACCTCGGCCGGCCAGCTCAGCACCTCGGAGCAGTTCGGCCCGCCGGGCGCCACACCCATCGTCGGCGACTTCAACACCCACGACGGCCAGGACATCGTCTGGTACACCCCCGGCGCCGGCGGCGACGCCTTCTGGAGCGCCAACGGCGACGGCTCCTGGTCCTCCTCGCCCCTGTCCGTGAGCGGCTCCTACAGGCCCTACGTCGGCCAGTTCACCGGCAGCGACAAGGCCGACGACATCCTCTGGTACTCCACCACCGGCGCCAGCCAGCTGTGGGACTACGACCTCGACGACGAGCCCACGCTCATCAAGACGACGCTCCCCGCCGTGACCGGCACGGGCACCATCCTCGTGGGCGACTTCACCACCGACGGCGCGACCGATGTCATCCGCTACCGGCCCGGGGCCCAAGCCGAGCAGTGGTGGGACCTCAACCCGGTGGCCGACGGCGCGGCACCGTCGATCACCGCGCGCACCTTCTCCGTGGGCGGCACCTTCACCCCAGTCCTCGGTGGCTTCGCCACCAACGGGCAGGACGACGGCGACGACGTCATCTGGTACGCCGCGGGCAGCGCCGCCGACTCGCTCTGGGACTTCGGCACCGACGGCTCGATCACCAAGACGCCGCTCACCATCAACGGCACCTTCCGACCCGTCGTCGAGCGCTGGCTCCCGAACGCCGCCGACGACGTCCTCTGGTACGCCCCCGGCGCGGCGGCCGACTCGCTCTGGGACTTCCGCCCGGACGGCTCGATCCAGAAGCAGGCGCTGACGATCAACGGCACCTACACCCCCTACATCTGCAGCTGCGTCGACACCGGCCTGAACGACCGCGAGGACATCGTGTGGCACGGGGTGGGCAACGCCGCCGACGCCGTCTGGACGCTCACCGGCTCCACCTT
>DATHEV010000677.1:0-3484 GCA_035318405.1 Iamia sp. | reverse complement strand
TGCCGTAGCCCCCGCACGCCTGGGCGCTTGCGACGCCCCCACTTGCGAAGAACAGCGTCCCCGTCAGAACGCAGAGACCTGCGACCGCCTTCAGTGTCCGGCGCATGTGTGTGCTCTCCTTGGATGATCCCCAGATGACGGGCGCAACCTAGGTCACAGGCCACACCCAGGTCAACCACCATCACCCAGACGGTGTCGCTTGCTGCCACGACTCTGCCGGGTGGCTCGGAGACGCAGGGTGCACAGACCCGCCAGGACGAGGGCAGTGGCGTCGGCCAGGAGCACCGCCACGGCCCCCGGATACCACGCCGCGCCGCCGCCGGCGGGCAGCTCGAGAAGCCCATCGGCGCTGGTGCTGGCCTCACCGGAGCGGCGCCAGCCCCCACTGCCGGGCGCCGCGACCCGGACGGCGCCGGCGTCGGTCCGCAGGATCGGGGCGACGGGCCGGTCCACCTCGACCGGGGCGCCGTCGGCCACGCGGCGGGCCGGGGCCCACCCCGGGACGGCGTGCAGGCTGATGTCAGTGGTGACGACGACGGGGCGCAGGCCCGGGGACGGCGGGGCCGACGGGTCGATGCGCCGGCCCCGCAGCGGAACCTCGACGACCCACCGCACGCCGAGGTCCGCCAGCTCGTCGGCCACGTCGTCCCCGGCGACCAGCCGGTCGACGACCGCGGCGGCGCGACCCTCGCGGTCGTCGGACCGCTCCCGGCGGCCGTCGCCGAAGCCGGGATCGCTCGAGGCCAGGACGTCGCCCCCGAGGTAGATCGACAGCGGCTGGGCCGCCGGCCGCCCCCCGGTCACGGCCAGCCCGGGGTACGACTGCCAGGGCAGCACCAGCACCGTCCCCGGGTCGGCCCGCACCGCGCTGCGCACCTCGGACCACGCCGGCGGCAGGTCGACGGGATCGAGGGCGCCGCCGACGCCCCAGAGGGCGGGGCCGACACCGACCACGGCGAGCACGAGCGGGAGGGCGCCGACGACGGGCCGCAGCCCGGGCCCCACCCGGCGGGCGAGGGCCTCGGCCCCGACGGCGGCGGCCGGTGCGGCCACGATGACCCACAGGGCGAGGAGACGCTGGCCCTCGCGGACGGCCGCGCCCACGGGCGTGTCGACGAGGTCGGCCACCACCCCGTCGAGCCCGGGCACCCCCGAGGCGACGGCACCGAGCAGCCCGACCCCGGCCACCAGGGCGTGGGCGGTCCGCACCTCGTCGGGGAGCCGGCGCCAGCCCGCCACCGCCAGGCCGGCCAGGACGAGCCCGGCCACGGCCACCTCCCAGCCCTGGGCACCGCCGATCTGCGAGGGCGTGCGCCAGAACCCGTGGCCGGCGAGCAGGCGCAGCGGTCCCCCCGGACCCGACAGGTCGGTCGGGAAGTCGCCGGCGGAGGCGACGTCGGTCCCCTGGGCCGCCACGACGATCGTGGGGACGAGCCACGGCCCCTGCGCGACCAGCGCCCCGAGTGCGGCCCGCAGGGCCGGTCGCCGCGTCGGCGGGCGCCACGCCCGCGTGCCCAGCAGCCCGCAGGCCAGCGCCGGCAGGGCGACGGTGCCGCCGAAGGGCCCGGTGACGCCCAGGGCGAGGGCCCACAGGATCGTGCGGGCGGGGCGGTCGGCCGGGCGCAGCAGGGCGGGGAGCGCCCAGGGGAGGAGGGCGAGGGCGAAGGTCAGCCCGAGGTGCCCGGCGCCCAGACGGGTCGTGGCGAAGGGACCCACGCCGGCGATCAGTCCGGCTCCGGCCCGCGCCCAGATCGACGAGTCGGGCGCCCACCGGGTGACGAGGCGCCAGGTGCCGGCCGTGCACGAGGCGAGCGCCACCACCGCGGCCAGCTTCCACGGCAGGGTCCCCGGCAGCAGAGCCGAGATCCAGGCGAACGGGAGGGCGAAGGGCACCCGCCGCGGCAGCTCGGGCCCGAGGCCCCAGACCCCGCGGGGGACCGGCGTGACATCGGTGACGACGAGGTCGACGTTCAGCCACGCGCCCGGACCCAGACCGGGACCGACGACGAGGAGGGCGGCGACGACGCCGACCACCCACGCCCAGGCGGTGTCGCGGTCGGGTGCGGCGGCATCCGTCGAAGCAGCGGTCACGGTGGCCCCACGGGCGACAGGATCGCACGCAGGGTGATCCGCGCCGGGCACGGCGCGCCGACCGTGGCGGGGCGGACACTCGACCGCCTACCCTGGCGCCCGCCGTGCAGCAGGCTCGCCGGGGGGCGGGACGGCCCGGGCCGGGAGCCCACACACCACATGAGCCAGACCTCAGACGCCGCACCCCGGCGGCGCCTCCACATCGCCATCAACGCCTGGCGCGACACGAGCCACCCCCTCGCGGGCGGCAGCGAGGTGATGATCGACCAGCTGGCGGCCGGTCTGGACCGGCGCGGCCACCGGGTCGAGCTGCGGGCCGGCGGGCCCATCACCGACC
This sequence comes from Iamia sp., assembly GCA_035318405.1. GTDB lineage: Bacteria > Actinomycetota > Acidimicrobiia > Acidimicrobiales > Iamiaceae > Iamia. The sequence continues at coordinate 1,056 of DATHEV010000677.1, read as the reverse complement.
ACCCGTACCGGGTGCGCGACGGCGGCGGGAAGTTCTCGCAGTACCTGAAGACCCCGGTGGCCCACCTGCGCCACCAGCGCCACGCCGACCTGGTGGTCGACGTGGCCAACGGGATGGCCTTCTACTCCCCGCTCTGGCGGCGCCAGCCCACCATCTGCTTCGTCCACCACGTCCACACCGCCCAGTGGTCGCAGTGGTTCTCTCCGGCCGTGGCCGGCGTGGGCCGGACGCTCGAGCGCCACGCCATGCCGGCGGCCTACGCCACGTCCCCGTTCGTGACCGTGTCGCCGTCGAGCGCCGAGGCGCTCATCGATCTGGGCGTCGCGCCCGACCGGATCCACGTCGTCCCCAACGGGGTCGACGTGCCCGACACCGTGGGCGTGAAGGCGGCCGAGCCCCTCTTCCTCGCCGTCGGCCGGCTGGTGCCGCACAAGCGCTACGACCTGCTGGCCCGTCTGTGGCGCCAGGTCCAGCCGGTCGTGGGCGGCCGGCTGGTCATCGTGGGCGACGGCCCCGAGGAGGAGCGCATCGCGGCCATGGACGTGCCCGGCCTCGAGCTCACCGGGCGCATCAGCGCCGAGGAGCGCGACCGGCTCTACGCCGAGGCCTGGCTCCTCCTCCACCCGTCGATGCTCGAGGGGTGGGGCCTGGTGGTGATGGAGGCCGCGGCCCACGGCACGCCGACGCTGGCCTTCGACGCTCCCGGCGTGCGCGACGCCGTCGTCTCGACCCGCACCGGCCTGCTCGCCCACGACGAGCGGGAGATGGTCGAGATGTGGACCGACCTGGCCCAGTCGGACGACCTGCGCGCCAAGCTGGGCGTCGGCGCCCGCGAGCGGGCCCTGACGTTCGGCTGGGACGCCACCGTCGACCGCTTCGAGGAGGTCGCCTACGCGACGGTCGAGGCCGGGCGCCTGCGCCGGTCGCGCCGCCGGGTCCGGCCCGCGCCCGTCGCCCCCGTGGCCCCGGCCAACCCGCTGCCCTCCGACGCCCCGCCCCTGCCCACCTCGTGGGAGCTCCTGCGGCTGTTCCGGGACGAGAAGGTCGACCCCGACC
>DATHEV010000676.1:0-8584 GCA_035318405.1 Iamia sp. | reverse complement strand
CGCGACCGCGCAGGTCGGCCAGTGGCTGGTGACCGAGCGCTTGGGCGATTCTTTCGTCGCCCTGTCGGTGTCCGCCCCGACAGCGGGTTCGAACCCTGACAGTTCCGCCGGGCGCCTGCTGGCTCGACAGGTCCAGCCTCCAGGGGGCCGAGTTCTGACGCACGGGTCGGTGGTGCCCCGGTCCTAGGGTGACCTATGGACCTCCTGCTGCTGTCCAACTCGATGAACCACGGCGAGGAGATGTTCGCCCACGCCGCCGAGGCCTTCATCGAGGTCGTGGGCGACGCCACGGTCACGTTCGTCCCCTACGCCCTGGCCGACTGGGACGGCTACGCCGATCGCGTCACCGCCGCCTTCGGACGCTTCGGGGTGCGGGTCGAGTCGGCCCACGAGGCGGTCGACCCCGCCCTGGCCATCCTCGACGCCGAGGTGGTGATGGTGGGCGGGGGCAACACCTTCCGGCTCCTCGACTCGCTCTACACGCTCGACGTGCTCGCCGGCCTCCGCTACCGGGTCCGCGCCGGCGAGACCCGCTACATGGGGGCCTCGGCCGGCACCAACGTCGCCTGTCCCAGCATCCGCACCACCAACGACATGCCGATCTGCATGCCGCCCCGCTTCGACGCCCTCGGCCTGCTCCCGTTCCAGATCAACCTCCACTACGTCGACGCCGACCCGGCGTCCACGTTCATGGGCGAGACCCGCGAGGAGCGGATCGCCGAGTTCCTGGAGGAGAACGACTGCCCGGTGCTGGCCCTGTACGAGGGGACCTGGCTGCGGGTGCACGCCGGCCGGGCCACCGTCACGGGCCCGGCCCGGCTGTTCCGCCGCGATCGGGTCGACGTCTTCGCCGACGGGGTCGACGTGACCGAGATGCTCGATCTGGCTCCGGCCTTCGACCGCGGGGCCCGGCCGGCCCGACCGCCCGGCGTAGGCGGGTCCGCACGGCCCGGGGTCGCCCGGCCTACGGCGCGGTAGGCTGGGGGTCCACCTGACCCAGTGGGGACCCTCTCGTCCTCCGGCCGATCGGCCGCCGAGATCCCGTCGCCTCCTCTGAGCCACTCCGAGGAGAGACATGTCCCCATCACCCGTCATCGCCCTGTCAGCCGCGCGCGCGGCACGAGACGAGCGTCGAGGCATCGTCTCCCCGGCTCCGGTCGTCGTGGTCCCGGTCGCGGACCGGCGCCCCACTGCGGTGGTGTACTGCGAGGCGAACCTGGGTGAGATCGACGGGAAGACGGCCAACGGGCTGGTCCGCCACTCCGAGGCCTACGAGATCACCTCGGTGATCGACAGCATCCAGGCCGGCCGCGACGCCGGCACCGTGCTGGGCGACGCGCCGGCCGGCATCCCCGTGTGCCGCACCCTCACCGAGGCCCTCACCATCTCCGACGAGGTCCCCGACGCCTTCATCTTCGGGATGGCCCCGTCGAGCGGGATGCTCTCGGACCGCGAGCGCACCATCGTCCTGGGCGCCATCGCCCTGGGGATGGACGTCATCAACGGACTCCACGAGTTCCTGACCGAGGATCCCGAGTTCGTGGCCGCCGCGGCCGCCACCCGGGTGACGATCCACGACGTGCGCAAGCCGCCGGCCAAGAAGGACCTGCGCATGTTCACCGGGCGCATCACCGAGGTCACCTGCCCCGTCGTCGCCGTGCTCGGCACCGACGGCGCCATCGGCAAGCGCACCACGGCGACGATCCTCGTCAAGGCCCTCAACGACGTCGGCATCAAGGCCGTCCTCGTCTCCACGGGCCAGACCGGCCTGATCCAGGGCGGCCGCCACGGCGTCGCCCTCGACGCCATCCCGTCGCAGTTCTGCTCGGGCGAGGTCGAGGCCACGGTCCTGGAGGCCTTCGAGACCGAGACGCCCGACGTGATCGTGGTCGAGGGCCAGGGCGCGCTCAGCCACCCGGCCTACCTCACCTCGACCTTCATCCTCCGCGGCGCCCGGCCCCAGGCGGTCGTGCTCCAGCACGCCCCCGGCCGGAACCGGCTGGGCGACTTCGGCGAGGTGCCGATGCCCACGCCCGCCTCCGAGATCGCCCTCATCGAGACCTTCGCCCCCGGCACCCGGGTCATCGGCATCACCATCAACCACGAGAACCTCGACGACGACGCCGTGTCGGTCCACATCGACGGCTACCAGGCCGAGCTGGGCCTGCCCGCCACCGATGCCCTGACCCGGCCGCCGGCCGACCTCGTGGCCATGGTGCTGGCGGCGTTCCCGCAGCTGGAGGCCCGCGTCGCCGTCGACGCCTGATGGCGGCGCCCCGCATCGAGGCCGACCTGGCCAAGGTCGGCCACAACGCCCAGAGCCTCGGGGGCCGGCTGGGCGGGCACGGGATCAGGGTCACGGGCGTCACCAAGGCCGCCCTCGGCTGGCCGGCGCTGGCCCGCACCCTGCTGGCCGCCGGCGCCCACGGGCTGGGCGACTCGCGCCTGGCCAACGTCGAGGGCCTCCGCCAGGCGGGCGTCGACGCCCGCATCACGCTGCTGCGCTCGCCGATGATCGGCGACGCCGCCCGGGTCGTGCGGAGCGCGGACGTCAGCTGCAACAGCGAGCCGCTGGTCATCAAGGCCCTCTCGGCGGCGGCCGAGGAGGCCGGAGTGGACCACGGGGTGCTGCTCATGGTCGAGCTGGGCGACCTCCGCGAGGGCGTCATGCCCGACGAGGTCGAGCGAGCCGCTCGTCTGGTGCGGGACCTGCCCGGCCTGCACCTGCATGGCCTCGGGGCCAACCTGGCCTGCCAGAGCGGCATCGGGCCCGACGCCCGGAACATGGCCGAGCTCAGCCACCTTGCCGCCGTGGCCGAGGCCATGTCCGGCAACCGCCTGGCCGTCGTGTCGGGCGGCGGGTCGAGCAACCTGGAGTGGGCCCTCAGCGGGGCCGACGTCGGCCGCATCGACGACCTGCGGCTGGGCGAGGGCATCCTGCTGGGTCGGGAGCCGCTGCACCGGCGCCCGATCGACTGGCTGCACACCGACGCCTTCGCGCTGGTGGCCGAGGTCATCGAGGCCAAGGTCAAGCCGTCGCTGCCGTGGGGCACCATGGGCGAGACGGCGTTCGGCCCGGCCGGCCGCCCGATCGACCGGGGCAACCGGCCCCGCGCCATCGTCGCCCTCGGCCACCAGGACACCGACCCCGCCGGCCTGGTCCCGCCGCTGGGCATGACCGTGCTGGGCGCCAGCAGCGACCACCTCGTCCTCGATCCCGGCGACCACGCCCTCGAGGTCGGCTCCGAGGTGCGCTTCGCCGTCGGCTACAGCGCCCTCGTCCGCGCCATGACCTCGCCCTTCGTCACCCGGGTCGAGGCGGCGGTGGCCCCCTCGGCCTGACGAGGTCGGCCACCATGGGGGCCGTGGCACCGTCGGGTCGTGGTCGAGGTCGGCCCTCGGGCCACGAGGCCGTCCTGTCCACCGAGGACCTGCTCGACGCCGCCCTCGACGCCTTCGCCGAGCGCGGCTACGACGGCACGTCGGTGCGCGAGGTGGCGCGCCGGCTCGGGGTCAGCCACAACCTGATCCCGCAGCGGGTGGGCCCCAAGGAGCAGCTGTGGTTCGCCGCCGTCGACCACGGCTTCGAGGCCCTGAGCGCCGACCTGGCCGCCACCGCCGAGGCCGGCGCCGATCTCGACGACGTCGAGCAGCTGCGGGCCCTCGTGACCGCGTTCGTCGCCGCCAACGCCCGCCGTCCCGCCCTGCTCCGGATCATCAACCAGGAGGCCGTGGCCGACGGGCCCCGGCTCGACCACCTCTTCGTCCGCTACATCGATCCGGTGCGCCAGTACGGGGCGGACGTGCTGGCCCGGCTGGAGGCGGAGGGGCGGGTGCGGTCCGGGTCGGTCGGGCTCGTCTACTTCCTGATGACCCACGGGGCCGGCGGCCCTGTGGCCCTGCCCGGGCTGGCGGCCCGGTTCGGCGAGGCCGTCGACCCGGCCGACGAGGAGGCCGTGCAGCGTCATGCCGAGGCGGCGACGGCCGCCATCTTCGACGGCCTGCTGGTGCCCGGAGATAATTGACACCTGTCACCAGATCGTCGATCCTGGGCGGGTGATCGACCTGCGCCAGAAGATTCGCGACGAGCTCGAGGAGGTCGGCGGGCGCCACGACGAGCCGGCGATCTACGACGGCCCGCCCGGCGACCCGGGGCTGGCCGGCGGCCCCGACAGCCTGTCGTGGGAGATCAACGGCGACCTGGCCAGCGTCGCGGCGGCCGGGTCGGCCGCCATCATCATGGAGGTCCTCCACCCCTCGGTGATGGCCGGCGTCTACCAGCAGTCGTCGTACCGGACCGAGCCGCTGGAGCGGGCCCGCAACACCCTCGGCTACGTCCTGCGGACGACCTTCGGCACCACCGAGGCCGCCACCGCGCTGATCGCCCGGGTGAAGAAGGTCCACTCCCACATCAACGGCACCCGTCCCGACGGGGTGGCCTACCGCGCCCTCGACCCCGAGCTGATCGCCTGGGTCCACACCTGCATCCCGTGGGCGATCATGGAGGCCTTCCACCGCCACAACCGGCCGCTCACCACCGCCGAGCGCGACCAGTACCTGGCCGAGCAGGCGCCGATCGGGCTGATGGGTGGGGCCGACTGGGTGCCATCGTCGATGGCCGAGCTGGACGACTACGTCGAGCGCATGCGGCCGCTGATGGCCATGACCGAGCAGACCCGAGAGTTCATCGGCTTCCTGGCCGGCGACAGCGACGGCGAGTTCGGCGTCGGCCGGCGCAAGCAGCTGGAGAACCGCCTCGGCCTGGCCGCCTCGATGGCGCTCATGCCGGTGTGGGCCCGTCACATCTCGGGCACCTACCAGCCCCGGGCGATCCGGCGGGCCTACCTGGACCCCAGCGCCCGCCTCCAGACCCGTCTCGTCCGCTGGGCCTACCCCGAGATCCCCGGCGCCGTGATGGCCCGCCACCGCGTCCTGGCGACCGACCGCTCCACCGCCGCCGCCTAGAACCCACCCCCCGAGAACCCCAACCCCCTGGCGAACTCGGTGGAGTAGGTGCCCGGTTTTGGGCGTCTACTCCACCGAGTTCGCAGATGGGGTGGGTCAGAGGTCGGCGACGACGGGGGCGGCGAGCCAGTCCCTCGTGGCGGGGAAGCCGCTGTCGCCACCGGCCTGGGGACGGACGGCGAGCACCTGGTGGATCGAGATGCGCCCGGCGTCGAAGGCCACGGCCGATCCGGCCATGTAGAGCCGCCAGGTCCGGGCCCGGGCCGGGCCGGCGATCATCTGGGCCTCGTCCCAGCTGCCCTGGAGGTTGGCGACCCACGCCCGGAGGGTGCGGGCGTAGTGCTCGCGCAGCGACTCCACGTCGCGCACCTCGAGCCCGGCCCGCTGGAGGGTCGTGACGACCTGGCCCACCTCGTGGAGCGCCGAATCGGGGAACACGTAGCGGCCGATGAAGCTGCGGTCGTCGACGCCGGCGGCGTCGTCGGGGTCGGCCCGGGAGATGGCGTGGTTGAGCAGCCGCCCGCCCGGGGCGAGGAGGCGGGTGACGGCGGCGGCGTAGGTGTCGGCCTCGCCCTCGCCCACGTGCTCGAACATCCCCACGCTGGCGATGGCCGGGAAGGCGGGCTCGTCGAGGTCCCGGTAGTCCTGGACCCGGATCTCGACCCGGTCCTCCAAGCCCTCGTCGACGACCCGCTGGCGGGCGTAGGCCGCCTGCTCGGGGGAGAGAGTGATGCCGAGCGCCCGGGCGCCGTGGTGCTGGGCGGCGTGGAGGACGAACGAGCCCCACCCGCAGCCGATGTCGAGCACCCGCATGCCGGGCCGGAGGCCGAGCTTCCGGCAGACCAGCTCGTGCTTGGCCGCCTGCGCCGTCGCCAGGTCCTCGATCCCGTCGGTCCAGAAGGCGCACGAGTAGGTCATGGCCTCGCCCAGCACGAGCTCGTAGAAGTCGTTGCCGACGTCGTAGTGGTGGCGGATGGCGGTGGCGTCCCGCCGGCGGCTGTGACGGCGACCCCGAGGACGGGCCTCCTCGGGCGGGGGCGGCAGGGGCCGGCCGAGGGCGCCGAGCTCGCGCATCGACCGCAGCAGGGGACCGACGTCGGACAGGCCGGGGCCGACGCTGACGTGGTCGCCGGCCCCGCCGAGCACGTCGCGCACGGCCAGCAGGTCGAAGATGTCGCCGTCGACGTCGATGTCGCCCACGATGTGGGCCCGGGCCAGGCCCAGCTCGCCGGGGGCGTAGAGGATCCGACGCAGGGCGTCGGGCGAGCGGACCACGACGGTGACCGGGGCCCCGTCCGGGGCGGTGGCGGCGCGGGCGCCGACCGGCTCGTCGGCCTCGACCCGGGACCCGTCCCACGCCTCCAGGGCGAACGGGAGGGCGCCGCCGAGCAGCCGGCGGACGATCGGGGCGAGCAGCGGAGCAGCGTCGGACATGGGGCCTCCTGCGGGGTCACGACAGGGTGTTCGACCGTCCGGAAGGGAGGAACCCCTCGCCCCGCCCTCAGATTCCCGTCCGGGCGACGTGCCGAACGTCCCGGGTGAGCAGCCACGACACGTGGGTAGGGTCGACCACCATGTGTGGAGTCGCTGGTGAGGTCCGACTCGACGGCCGGACACCCGATGTCGCGGCCGTCGTGGCCATGGCCGACGCCATGGCGCGCCGGGGCCCCGACGCCACCGGGACGTGGGCCCAGGGCCGGGTCGCCCTCGGCCACCGCCGCCTCCGGATCATCGACCTGAGCGAGCACGGCGCCCAGCCCATGGTCGATGCCGAGCTGGGCCTCAGCGTCTGCTTCAACGGCTGCATCTACAACTACGAGGCGCTGCGGGACGAGCTGAGCGGCCACGGCTACCGCTTCTTCTCCCACAGCGACACCGAGGTCCTGATCAAAGCGTACCACCGCTGGGGCGACCGCTTCGTCGAGCGTCTCCACGGGATGTTCGCCTTCGCCATCGTCGAGCGCGACACCGGTCGGGTCCTGCTGGGCCGGGACCGGCTGGGCATCAAGCCCCTCTACCTGAGCGAGACCCCGGACCGGGTCCGCTTCGCCTCCTCGCTGCCCGCCCTGCTGGCCGGGGGCGACGTCGACACCCGCATCGACCCGGTCGCCCTCCACCACTACCTGTCGTTCCACTCGGTGGTGCCGCCGCCCCTGACGATCCTCGAGGGCGTGAAGAAGGTGCCGCCGGCGACCCTGGTGGCCTACGAGCCCGACGGCCGCCGCACCGAGGACGTCTACTGGCGCCCCGACTTCACCCGCCACGCCGATCGGGCCGGCTGGAGCGAGCGCGACTGGGAGGACGCCGTGCTCGACGCCCTCCGCCTCGCCGTCGAGCGCCGCCTGGTGGCCGACGTGCCCGTGGGCTGCCTGCTGTCGGGCGGTGTCGACTCCAGCCTCATCGTCGGCCTCCTGGCCGAGGCCGGCCAGCACGGGCTCCAGACCTTCTCCATCGGCTTCGAGTCGGTCAACGGCGTGGCCGGCGACGAGTTCCAGTACAGCGACATCGTGGCCGAGCGCTTTGCCACCGATCACCACCAGATGCGCATCGGCGCCGACCGGATGCTGCCCGCCCTCGCCGACGCCATCGCGTCGATGAGCGAGCCCATGGTCAGCCACGACTGCGTCGCCTTCTACCTCCTGAGCCAGGAGGTCGCGAAGCACGTGAAGGTCGTGCAGTCGGGCCAGGGCGCCGACGAGGTCTTCGCCGGCTACCACTGGTACCCGCCGATGATGGAGCCCGCCGCCCAGAGCATCGAGGGCAGCGTCGCCGCCTACCGGGCCGCCTTCTTCGACCGCGACCCCGACGCCCTGGGGCTCCTGGCCGCGGCCGGGCACGTGCCCACCGACGACCCCAGCGGGCGGTTCGTGGCCGACCACTTCGCCGTCGCCGGCGCCGCCACCGGCACCGACCGGGCCCTGCGCCTCGACAGCACCGTGATGCTGGTCGACGACCCCGTGAAGCGGGTCGACAACATGACCATGGCCTGGGGCCTCGAGGGCCGGGTGCCGTTCCTCGACCACGAGCTGGTCGAGCTGGCCGCCACCTGCCCGCCCGAGCTCAAGACCGCCCACGGCGGCAAGGGCGTCCTCAAGGAGGCCGCCCGCCGGGTCGTCCCCGCCGAGGTGATCGACCGGCCCAAGGGCTACTTCCCGGTGCCGGCGCTGACCCACCTCGAGGGCCCGTACCTGGACATGGTGCGCGAGGCCCTCCACGCCCCGGCGGCCAAGGAGCGGGGCCTGTTCCGGCCCGAGGCCGTCGACGCCCTGCTGGCCGACCCCAACGGCCGGCTCACCCCGCTGCGGGGCAACGAGCTGTGGCAGATCGGCCTGCTGGAGCTCTGGCTCCAGGGCCACGGCATCACGGGTCCGGCCGCGTGAGCGAGCGCAGCGAGCGAACCAGACAGCACGGTTGTGTCTTCGGCGGCGAAGCCATCGGGGGTCATCGGTGCTCGGCGGCGGCGAACCGGCTGAGCATCTCCGACGACCGGATGGCGCACCGATGAGCCGGTCCGACGTGTCCAACACCGGCGAGCAGCCGGCGATCGAGGTCGATCACGCCGTGGCCGACGCCGACCCCACGTGGTCGAACGCCGCCGCTGGCCCCCCTGATGAGGAGC
>DATHEV010000675.1:0-2344 GCA_035318405.1 Iamia sp. | reverse complement strand
CCAGTCGTCGCCACCGAGGTGCGTGTTGCCGGCGGTCGACTTCACCTCGAACACGCCCTCGCCGAGCTCGAGCACCGACACGTCGAACGTGCCGCCACCGAGGTCGAACACGAGGACGGTCTCGTCGGCCGAGCCCTTGTCCAGGCCGTAGGCCAGTGCCGCGGCGGTGGGCTCGTTGATGATGCGCAGGACCTCGAGGCCGGCGATCTGGCCGGCCTCCTTCGTGGCGGTGCGCTGGGCGTCGTCGAAGTAGGCCGGCACCGTGATCACCGCCTGGGTGACGGTGTCGCCGAGGTAGGCCTCGGCGTCGCGCTTCAGCTTCATGAGCGTGCGGGCGCTGATCTCCTGGGCCGTGTACGCCTTGCCGTCGACCTCGATCGACCAGTCGGTGCCCATCTGGCGCTTGACCGACCGGATGGTGCGCCCGGGGTTGGTGATGGCCTGGCGCTTGGCCACCTCGCCGACGAGCACCTCGCCGGCCTTGGAGAAGGCGACCACCGAGGGCGTGGTGCGCGACCCCTCGGCGTTGGGGATCACCAGGGGGTCGCCGGCCTCGAGGACGCTGACGACCGAGTTGGTGGTGCCGAGGTCGATGCCGACGGCCTTGGGCATGGGGTTTCCTCCGGTGCAGGGGTTTCTCTATGAACTGCTGGCCACCATAGAAGTTGAGTGCCCCGTTATCAACCTGAGGTGGAGCATCGGTGAGAGCAACTTCTCCTCTCCCCGGCGGGCGCCCGGAGGCGTTGGATCGCCATCATGGACACCACCACCACCGCCCCCACCCGCCGCCGTCGCTCCCCGCGCCGCCTCCTCCTCGCCGCCCTGGCCACGCTCGTGGCCCTGGTCGGCCTGGCCCCCGGCGGGGCTCCCGCCGGTGCCGCCCCACCGGGCCCGGTCACCATCCTCAGCGCCATCGGGGTCGACCAGCCCGGGGCGAACGGCATCCACCGGATCGACTGGACCGCCCCCACCGGCCCGGCCATCGACACCGTCGAGATCGAGCAGTGGGACGACGGCATCAGCGTGAAGGTGGCCATCTTCACCCAGGACGCCGACGAGTACGAGCCCACCCGCTTCGTCGGTCCGCTCCCCGACGGCGTCACCTACCAGTACAAGGTCCGGGCCCATGGCCCCGACGGCTGGGGCCCGTTCGGCCCGTTCGTGTCGGCCCGGATCACCCCCGGTCTCACCCAGATCCAGCCCTACGACGACGGCGTCGACTTCGTCACCCGGCAGGCGATCGACTTCGCCGGCGACGTCACGGCGACCGAGCAGGAGACCTGGCCCCAGACGCTCACCAGCTCGGAGAAGGTCGTCGACTTCATCGACCACTTCGCCACCCGCAACGAGCGGAAGAACCGCCCGGCGCTGATTCGCCTCTACATGGCGTCGTTCGACCGGGCCCCCGAGCCGGCCGGCCTCGACTACTGGAACCACAAGCTCGAGCTGGGGCAGACCACGCTGTCCAAGATCTCGGCCTTCTTCGTGAAGTCGGCCGAGTACCAGGCCACCTACGGCAACACGACCAACCAGAAGTTCGTCACGATCGTGTACCAGAACGTGCTCGAGCGTGAGCCCGAGGCCGCCGGCCTCGCCTACTGGAAGGGCCGTCTCGACCAGGGGACGATCACCCGGGGCAACCTGATGATCGGCTTCTCCGAGAGCGCCGAGGGCAAGGCCCTCGTCAAGGGCGAGGTCGTCGTGGCCGACGTCTGGACCACGGTGCTCGACGAGACCCCGACCGACGAGCAGATGGCGCTCTACGGCGGGCACATCGACCTGGGCGGCACCGGCGGCGACATCGCCGTGATGCTCTTCGCCACCGAGGCCTACCCCTACCCCTGACCCCGATCGTCGCTGACGGCGCCCGCCCACCGCACCGGTGGGCGGGCGCCGTCGCGTCGGGGGCCTCCTCTTGACCCGTGTGACACCATGGTCAAGAGGTACGACCACCCGACCGGAGATCCCCGTGAAGTGCACCCGCCCCCTCCTCGCCGCCGTGCTGGGCCTGGCCCTGCTCGTGGGCTCCGTCGTCGGCTCGGCTCCGGCCGGCGCCATCCCCGTCGCCCCCGACATCAAGGGGCTCATCGGCTACGACGTCGACGGCGGCACCGGCTACCACCGCATCATCTGGGGCCACGTCAACGACGGGGCCAACGGAGGTGCCATCGACGCCTGGCAGGTCCAGCGCTTCAGCCTGGAAGACGTGCTGGTCCAGACCTACGACGTGGCCTTCGCCCAGGGCCCGGACCTCACCGTCAGCAACATGCCCGACGGGGTCGGCTACAAGTACCGAGTCCGGGCCCACAACTCCCAGGGCTGGAGCGGGTACTCCGGCTTCGAG
>DATHEV010000674.1:0-15493 GCA_035318405.1 Iamia sp. | reverse complement strand
CACGTCGATCCAGGACGGCACGATCATCCACACCACGCCGTACACGCCCACCACCGTCGGCGACGACTGCGTGATCGGCCACAACGTCCACCTCGAGGGCTGCACCATCGAGAGCGGGTCGCTGGTGGGGTCCGGGTCGGTCGTGCTCCACAACGCCATCGTCCGCACCGAGGCCCTGGTCGGGGCGAACGCCCTGGTGCCCAACAACATGGAGGTCCCGAGCCGGGCCATGGCCCTCGGCGTCCCGGCCGTGATCAGGGAGGGCCGGGTCGACCCCGAGTCCATGATCAAGCTCGGCGCCAAGGCCTACACCGACCGCATCCCCCGCTACCGCGACGAGCTCCGTCGCCTCGACTGAATGACCACCACCACCCGAACTCGGTGGGGTAGACGCCCGAAACGCGTCACCTACTCCACCGAGTTCGGGGGTGGGGCGGTCTGCGGGTCAGGCCTCGACGAGGTCGACGAGGCGGACGACGCCGCTGGCGGCCCGGTGCCGGGCCCAGGTGGCGACGGCGGGGTCACCGGTGAGCAGCACGACCTGGATGCGCTCGGCCAGCCGGACGACCAGGTCCAGCAGGTCGCAGAGGTCGTCGGGGGCCAGCCCGACCAGCGCCTCGTCCAGGACCAGCGGGGCGATGCTGGTGACCCCGTCGGGGCGCAGCAGGGCGACCCGGCCCAGCAGGGACTCCCGGGTGCGCTCGACGTCGGCGCCGCCCCCGCCCTCGAGCCGGGCCAGGTGGTCGGCCACGGCGCCCAGCCGGCGGCGGGCCGCGGCCAGGTCGGTGTCGTCGGGCAGGCCCTCCAGTCGGGCCCGGAGGGCGGCGCGCCGGCGGGCGAGGAGGCGGGTCGCAGGGTCGGTGTCGGCGGCGGCGGCGACCCGGTGGCGCCGGCTCTCCAGGGCGGCGGTGAGGGCCGCCCCCGGACCCTCGGGGCCGACGGGCACGTCGGCCGCCCCGGCCAGGGCGGCCAGCTCGTGGTCGCAGGCGTCGACCTCGGCCTGGGCCTCGGTCCGGGCTCGATCGATCTCGGCCACGGCCCGGGCCAGCGCCAGCCGGGCGTCGTGCTCGACGCGGCGCTGGTCGGCCGTCTCGGCGGGCGTCGCCCCGCTGACGCGCCGCACCACGTCGACGGCCGCCAGCAGTCCGGTGGCGAGCGGACCGGTGGTGAGGTCGGGGTCGCCGGCCGCCGGTGGCGGGGGCCGGGTGGGGTCGTCGTCGACGGCGCGGAGCACCGCCGCCGTCCGCTCCAGGCGGTCCCCGGCCTCGCGCCGGCGCTGGAGGAGCTCGTCGATGCGCGCCGCCGAGGCAGCCACGGCCTCGAGATCGGGCCGGCGGGCGACCTCGTCGTCGGTCGGATCCCGGCCCTCGTCACCGATCTCCCGCAGGAGCCGGGCCCGCTCCGCCGCCCCGGCCCGGACCGCCTCGAGCTCCTGCGCCAGCTGGCGGTGGGCGATGGCGGCGGCCGTCCGCTCGGCGGCGAGCGACGGGGTCGGCAGCTCGTGACGGACGCCCAGCTCGGCCGGACCCACGACCACCAGCCGGCGGACCTCGGCCACCGCATCGGGTCCCGGGGGGATCGGGCCGGCGGTGGTGCCGGGCTCGATCCGTCCGGGCCGGCCCAGGTCGTCGCGGACCACGATCGTGGCCGGTCCGGCGCCGGCCAGGCCCGAGGCCAGCAGGTGGGCGAACCGGGCCCGGGACGGACCGTCGAGCCCGGCCAGCACGGTGACGCGCTCGTCCAGCCTCACGCGCACCGACCCGTCGGGATGGGGGATGAGCAGCTCGTCGACCAGCACGTCGCCTCCGCCTGGCCATCGGCCGCGACGGGTGCGATCTGAAGCAGGGCTGGTCAGGCCGGCTAGGCCTCGCTGCCGAGGTAGTCCAGGAAGCCGACGGCGGAGATGTTGCGGACCACGCCGAAGGCGATGAGGCCGGCGATGACGACCATCCAGGTCCGGTGCGAGACGCGGGGGAGCCGCAGGGGGGCCGGCGCCGTCGGTGGGTCGGCGGGCGCTCGGCGCCGGGCGAGGGTGACCTTCAGCGAGTGGGCCAGCCACAGCCCCCAGGCCACCAGCGCCAGCGGCATGAGCACGGTGAGCAGGACGTTGTGGTCGAGCGCCGTCCCGATGTCGCCCTGGGTGAGGGCGTGGAGGGCCCGGGTGCCGCCGCAGCCCGGGCAGTCGAGGCCGGTGAGCTCGCGGAGCGGGCAGCCCGGAAAGAGGCCGCCGCCGGTGTTCGGGTCGCGCCAGGCGGTGTAGCCGGTGCCGAGGGCGAGGAACCCGCCGACGAGGGCCGGGGCCACCCACGGGCGGCGCTCCCGCAGCCGGTTGAAGGCGCTGGGCGGGGCCGGGGGGTAGACCCACTCGGCCTCGGGGTGGGAGCCGGTCGCCGTCACGGCGCCCACTGTACGGCCGCTCCGCCCGCCAGGGAGCGGCGGGGCGGTATCAGGGTGGGGCGTGCCCGGCGGCGATGGCGGCATCCATCTCCTGGCCTCGCACCATGGCCCGGCCGATCTCGTTGGCCAGGTCGGGGTACTTGGTCATGAGGGTGGCGTAGATCAGCGTCTGCTCCTCGAGCAGGTCGGCGTCCGGGGCCAACGTGGCGGCCGCCCCCTCCAGGTAGAGCATCTGCTTGGTCAGCAGCACCAGCTCCCGGGGGATGCGCACCCGGTAGCGCACCATCGAGCGGATCATGGTGTCCATCAGCTCGCCCAGCTGGGCGGTGACGACGCCCTCCTTCAGGAACGGCTCGTAGAGCTCCTGGATGGTGCGGGCCATGTCGTCCACGTCGACGTCGGGCGGGACCGAGCCGAACGACCGGAGGGCCCGGACCATGGCCGGGTAGTCGTTGGTGGTGACCGCCATCAGGTAGGTGGCCAGGCGGGTGCGGGTCGACTCGGTGAGGCGGCCCACGATGCCGAAGTCGAAGAGGACGAAGGTGCCGTCGGGCAGCACGGTCATGTTGCCGGCGTGCAGGTCGCCGTGGAAGAAGCCGTGGACCAGCACGCCCTCGACGACGGTCTGGACGCCAAGGCGGAGCAGCCGCTGGGTGTCGATGCCGGCGTCGTGCATGGCCTGCACGTTGTCGAAGCGGAGCCCGTCGATGCGCTCCATGGTGAGGACCCGCCGGCCCACCAGGTCGTGGTGGACCTCCGGTACCCGGCAGTCGTGGATCTCCGAGTCGACCAGGACCTGGCGCATCCGGTCCATGTTCTCGGCCTCGAGCCGGAAGTCCATCTCCTCGTGGAGCGTGCGGGCGAAGTCCTCGGCCAGGGCCCGGGGCGACCCGACCGACGCCTGCGGGATGTGCTCCAGCAGCTCGCAGACGATCAGGAGGGCCCGCAGCTCGTCGCGCACCTGCTCGTCGAGCCGGGGCCGCTGGACCTTGACGACCACCTCGCGCCCGTCGAGCAGGCGGGCCCCGTGGACCTGGGCGATCGAGGCCGCCGCCAGCGGCTGGTCGTCGAACTGGGCGAAGGCGCTGGCCACCGGGCGGCCCAGGTCCTCCTCGACGATCCGGCGGGCGACGGAGGTGGGGAAGGGCGGGACCCGGTCGCGCAGCGAGCCGAACTCGTCGCGCCACTCGGGCGGGAACAGCCCCGGGCTCGACGCGATGACCTGGCCCACCTTGACGAAGGTGGGCCCCAGCTCGGTGAAGGCGGTGCGCAGACGGCGGGGGAGCGGCTCGCGCACGCGGGCCAGGTGGCGGGCGAAGGTGGCGGTGATGTCGGCCGATCGCCAGGCGATGCCGCCCCGAGATGCCGTCCGCGCCATGGCGGTCGACCGTACCCCGCCCCGCTCACCACAATCGCCTGCTGGGTTGGCGAGGGTCGCCGGTATTCTCAGTGGTCGTGCGTCGAGGCAGGGGATCCGACGCCGGCACCTCCGACGGCCCCGGCCGCGACGGGTGGCGGCTGCTGCTCGGGCAGATGCGCGCCCAGTGGGTCGGGCTGCTCGCCGGCGTCGGCGTCGGGCTGGTCTGGACCATCGGCCGGGTGAGCATCCCGTCGCTGGTGCAGCGGGCCATCGACCAGGGGATGGAGCAGGACGACAAGGGCCGGGTCGTCCACTGGGCGACCATCATCGCCCTCGTCGCGGTGGTGACGGCGACCTGCACCGGGCTCCGCCGCTACCTGGCCTTCCGCGAGGCCCGCCGGGCCGAGGCCCACCTTCGCGACCGGCTGTTCGCCCACCTCATCCGGTTGTCGTTCCCGTTCCACGACCGCACGGCCACGGGCCAGCTGATGAGCCGGGCCAACACCGACCTCCAGCAGCTCCAGAACTTCTTCTCGATCATCCCGCTCGCCATCGCCAACGTCGTCACCGTCCTGGCCGCGGCCGTGATCCTCGTGCTGATCAACCCCCTGCTCACGCTGCTGGCCCTGGGCGCGCTGCCGTTCCTCATCGTCCTCACCCGGCGCATGAGCGCCGAGCTGTTCCCCACCCAGATGGCCGTCCAGCAGGAGTCGGCCGAGCTGGCCGAGGTGGTCGAGGAGACCGTGTCGGGCGTGCGGGTGGTCAAGGGCTTCGGCGCCGAGGCCGTGCAGGAGGCTCGGCTGCGCACCGAGGCCGACGACGTCTACGACGCCTCGATGGCCGGCGCCGTCGTGCGGGCCCGCTTCTGGCCCACGCTCGAGCTCCTCCCGACCGTGGGGCTGGTGCTGGTGCTCGGCTATGGCGGCCACCTCGTCATCGACGGCCGGCTGAGCATCGGCGAGCTGGTCGCCTTCAACGCCTACGTCGCCCTGCTGGTGTGGCCCATGCGGATGCTGGGCTGGATCGTGGCCATGGCCCAGCGGGCGGTGGCGGCGTCGCAGCGGGTCGCCGAGCTGCTCGACACCGAGGTCGACGTGGACGAGCCCGCTCACCCGATCGCCCTGCCGGTGCGGGCCTCGACCGAGCCCGACGTCGGGCTGGTCGCCTTCGAGGACGTCCGCTTCGGCTACGCCAACGGCCCCGACGTGCTCGACGGGTTCAGCCTGGAGATCCCGGCCGGCCAGTCCGTGGCGGTGGTCGGCGGCACGGGCAGCGGCAAGTCGACCGTCGCCCGCCTGCTGTGCCGCTTCTACGACGTCGACGCCGGGGCCGTGCGCCTCGACGGCGTCGACGTGCGCGACGTCGGGCTCCACGAGCTGCGCCGCGCCGTCGGCCTGGTCTTCGAGGACACATTCCTCTTCAGCGACTCGATCGCCGCCAACATCGCCTTCGCCGATCCCGACGCCACCATGGAGCAGGTCGAGCACGCCGCCCGCCTGGCCGGTGCCCACGAGTTCGTCACCGACCTGGGCCAGGGCTACGACACGTTGATCGGCGAGCGGGGCTACTCGCTCTCGGGCGGCCAGCGCCAGCGCATCGCCATCGCCCGCGCCATCCTGGCCGACCCCCGGGTCCTGATCCTCGACGACGCCACCAGCGCCGTGGACCCCACCAAGGAGCACGAGATCCGCGATGCCCTGGCCGAGGTCATGCAGGGCCGGACCACCATCGTGATCGCCCACCGCCCCGCCACCATCGCCCTGGCCGAGCGGGTCGTGCTGATCGACGGGGGCCGGATCGTCGCCGACGGCACCCACGCCTCGCTGCTCCTCGACAGCGCCCGCTACCGCCAGGTGCTGGCCTCGGCCAACGAGGCCGACGCCGAGGCGGCGGCCGCAGCCGAGGCCGGGGCCGGGGCCGGGGCCGACGTCCCGCTGGCCATCGGGGGCGGGTCGTGATCGTCGCCGCCGGCGTCGACGAGGAGGACCGGCTCGACCGCAAGGCCGCCGGCCAGGTGATGCGGCGGGCGTTCCGCACGCTCGGCCCGTACCGCCGCGGGCTCGTCGTCGCCCTGGTCCTGATGGTCGGCTACACGCTGACCACCGTGGCCGGGCCCTTCCTGGTGCGGCACGGCATCGACTCGGGCATCAAGGAGCACGACGAGGGCGCCCTCAACGTCGCCGTCGGCGCCTACGTCGTCGTGTCGCTGCTGGGCTTCCTCATCAACCGGTGGCAGATCATCTTGATCTCGCGGGTGGGCGAGGGGTTCCTCCGGGACATGCGCACCCGGGTCTTCCGCCACCTGCTGCGGCTGTCGATGCCGTTCTACGACCGCGAGAAGGCCGGGGTCGTCGTCTCCCGCATGACGTCCGACATCGACTCGCTCCAGGAGCTGGTCCAGCTCGGGCTGCTCCAGTTCACCTCCAGCGTGCTGCTGATCATCCTCACGCTCGTGCTGCTGCTGGTGACGTCGTGGCAGCTGCTCCTCGTCGTCGCCATCCCGCTGCCGTTCGTCGTGCTGGCCAGCGTGAAGTTCCAGCGGGACTCGAACGCGGCCTACCTGACCGTGCGCGACCGGATCGGCCTGGTGCTCTCGCACCTCCAGGAGGGCATCAGCGGGGTGCGGGTCATCCAGGCCTACGCCCGCGAGGGGGCCGAGACCCAGCGGTTCGGGCGGCGGAACCGGACGCTCTACGGCGCCCACATGCGGTCGGTGCGGATCCAGGCCTGGTACCTGCCGGTGATCGAGATCGCCGGCACGGGCGCCACCGCCCTGGTGGTGTGGATCGGCGGAACCCTCGTCGTGGGCGACAGCCTCACCGTGGGCACCGTCGCCCTGTTCGTGCTGTCGCTCTCGAACCTGTTCGAGCCCGTCCAGCAGCTGTCGCAGCTGTTCAACCAGGTGCAGTCGGCGGGCGCCGGGCTGAAGAAGCTCTACGAGGTGCTCGACACCGAGGTCGACGTGCCCGAGGCGGCCGCCGCCGTGGCCCTCCCCGCCGTCGGCGCCATCGCCGTGCGCGACCTGTCGTTTGCCTACCGGGCCGACCTCGAGCCGGTGCTCCGCGACGTCGACCTCGTCATCGAGCCGGGCGAGCGCCTCGCCCTCGTCGGCCCCACCGGCGCCGGCAAGTCGACCCTCGCCAAGCTGGTGGCCCGCTTCTACGACCCCGTCGACGGCTCGGTGAGCTTCGGCGGCGTCGACCTGCGCCAGGCCTCGCTCGACAGCCTGCGGGCGCGGATCGCCGTCGTGCCCCAGGAGGGCTTCCTGTTCAACGGCACGATCCGGGACAACGTGCGGGTGGCCAAGATCGGCGCCAGCGACCAGGAGGTCGACGCCGCCCTCGAGGCCATCGGCGTCCGCGAGCGGTTCGCGGCACTGGCCGACGGCCTCGACACCGAGGTGCGCGA
This sequence comes from Iamia sp., assembly GCA_035318405.1. Classification (GTDB taxonomy): domain Bacteria; phylum Actinomycetota; class Acidimicrobiia; order Acidimicrobiales; family Iamiaceae; genus Iamia. The sequence continues at coordinate 8,328 of DATHEV010000674.1, read as the reverse complement.
GCGGGGCAGCCGGCTGTCGGCCGGCGAGAAGCAGCTGGTGTCGATGGCCCGGGCCGCCCTGGCCGACCCGGCCGTGCTCGTGCTGGACGAGGCCACCTCGTCGCTCGACCCCGGCACCGAGGCGGTGGTGGAGGCAGCCGTCGAGCGGCTGATGGAGGGGCGCACCACCATCGTCATCGCTCACCGTCTCACCACCGCGGCCCGGGCCGACCGGGTGGGTGTGGTCGAGGACGGCCGGCTGGCCGAGCTGGGCACCCACGCCGAGCTGGTCGACGTCCCCGGCGGCCGCTACGCCCGCCTCTACGCGGCCTGGACGTCCGGCCTCCCCGCCGCCTGACCCGTTCCGTGTGCGCGTTGATGCCGCAAACGGGCAAACCCGCACACGGGCAAACCCGCACACGGAACGGCCTATTCGCGGGTCAGGGTGGCGGTGAGGTGGGGGGTGAGGGGCTCGCCCACGGCGGCCATGGCCACCTCGTAGGTGAGGGTGCCACCGGCGATCCGGTAGGTCCGCTCGGTGGCGGTGACCGCCTTGGCCGTCGGGGTCCCGGCGACGACGTCGGAGGAGAGCACCAGCTCGAGCGTCTCGCCGTCGGCCTCGACCAGGCCGGTGCTCACCTCGACCAGCCCCGACCCCATGGCCAGCACCAGCTCGACCTCGCCGTCGTCGGTGAGCCGCACGAACCCGGACTCGGCGTGGAGGCCACGGCCGTCGTCCGCCGCCCGGGTGGTGACCCGCCAGGCCAGCCGGGGCTTGCCGGGCATCGGCACCACCTCGAGCCGCTCGGCGTAGGAGAACCCGGCGATGGTGGGGTAGCGGCCCTGGCCCGGGCCCGTCCAGGTCCCGGCCAGGGCGGCCAGCGGGCCGTGGACCGCGGGGTCGGCCACCGGTGGGGGCGGCGCAGCTGGCGCCGCGGGCGCGGCGGTGCGCCCCGCCCTCGCCGGCTCGGGGGCCGACAGGTCGGGCTCGCCCGAGAGGAGGTGGGCCCAGCGGGCGTCGCGCTGGCCCGGCCGGCGGGGGAGGAGGCGCACCAGAGGGTCGCCCCACCGGGCCATGTCGGTGAGCACCTCCTCGACCGCCTCGACGTCGGTGAAGGCGTGCAGCCGGTCGGTGCGGGTCTTGAGCTCCTGCGGGGTCTGCGGGCCGCGGAGCAACATGACGGTGAGGACGGCCCGCTGGGGCTCGTCGACGGTCAGCGTCTCCACCGCGACCTGGCGGTACTTCACGCTCCGGTTGCCGTGGCTGGGCAGCACCTTGCGGACCAGCTTGTGGGCCTTCAAGACGTCGACGGCGGCCTCGACATCGGCCTCCGAGAGGTCCATGAGCGGGTCGCGGCTCGAGGTCTGGTTGCAGGCCGAGACGAGAGCCTTCATCGTCAACGGGTAGGTCGCCGGCACCGTCCGCTCCTTCTCCAGGAGGCCGCCCAGCACCCGCGCCTCGACCGGTGTCAGCACTAGATCCATGGGCGGATGCGGCTGGGTCGTGCCGGACTTCTCCTCGGCAGGGCCTCGGAGAGCAGGGCACTGTGCTTCTGGGTCGCCTCGCCTGGCGGCTCGGCTCCTACGTCCATGCCCCGCACCGTACCTACCTGCCAGGGAATCGTGCCGGGTCCGGGATCGGCGGATGGTGGGCGTCATGACAGACACCACCACCGACACCACCGACCCGACCGACGACGCGGTGGCCGTCGCCACCCTCGTCGATGCCCACCTCGCCGCCTTCTCGGCTCCCGACGATGCCACCCGCCGGGCCCTGATCGAGCAGGCGTGGGCGCCCACCGGCCACTTCGCCGACCCGCTCTTCGCCGCCACCGGCCACGACGAGATCGATGCCCTGGCCGCCTCGGTCCCCGGGCTCTACCCGGCGCACGCCTTCCGCCGGACCAGCGGGATCGACCTCCACCACGGCCACGCCCGCTACGGCTTCGCCTTCGCCGCCGAGGACGGCACCGTCGTGATCGAGGGCGTCGAGGTGGCCCAGGTCGGGCCCGAGGGGCGCCTGGTCCGGGTGATCGGGTTCTTCGGCCCGGTGCCGGAGAACTGACCTGGCCAGAGCGGCTCCCGAGCGCCCTGCGTGACCGTCCGGTGACGCAGGGCGCTCAACACATCACCGGGAAGAGCCGATGGTCGGGGCATGGCCCCCCGCCCGTCCCGTCCCTCGACCCGCCTCGGGCGCCGCGCCGTGCTCGGCCTGTGTGCCGTGCTGGCGCTGGTCCCGCTGGCCGGCTGCTCGCCCGACCAGGTGACGCTCCGGGGCCACGGCTACGGCCACGGCCGGGGCATGAGCCAGTGGGGCGCCCTGGGCTACGCCGTCGATCACGGCTGGAGCGGGACCCAGATCCTCGACCACTACTACCGCGGCACCGGCACCCGCTCGGTCCCGGCCTCGCAGCAGAAGGTCTACCTGACCGCCACCAAGGGCAAGGACCTCCTCGTCACCCAGACCGACGCCGCCCTCCGGGTCGACGGCTACGCCAGCAACGTCGCCGCCGTGAAGATCTCCCGCCTCGGCGCCGGCCGGTTCCGGGTCTGGCGGGGTGGCGGCTGTGGCGGCCCCTGGACCCTGGTGGGCGATCGCGGAGCCAGCTCCGTCACCGTCCGCAGCTCGCTCCCCCAGGCCGACGACGTCGACCGGATGATGCAGCTCTGCACGTCGACCGGCACCGCCTACTACCGGGGCATCGTCCGGGCCGTCGACGCCCTCGGCACCATCGTCACCGTGAACGAGGTCCACATCGAGTCGATGCTCCGCTCGATCGTGCCCAAGGAGGTGTCGCCCTCGTGGGCCGACGCCGGGGGCGGCAAGGGCGCCGCCGCCGTCCGGGTCCAGGCCGTCGCCGCCCGCTCCTACGCCCTCTCCGGCGACACCCGCTGGGGCAGCTGGGCCACCACCTGCGACAGCACCAGCTGCCAGGTGTACGCCGGCTACGGCACCCGGGCGAGCGGCTCGTCGACCATCCGCAGCAACGAGGACAACCGGACCACCAGGGCCATCACCGCCACCGCCGGCCAGGTCCGGGCCTTCCCGGGCGGCCGCATCGCCCGCACCGAGTTCTCCGCCTCCAGCGGGGGCTGGACAGCAGCCGGCGACTTCCCCGCCGTCGTCGACGACGGCGACGACTATGCCGGCAACGCCAACCACTCCTGGTCCGTGACCCTGACCCGGGCCGCCATCGAGCAGGCCTTCGACCGCCGTCAGGGCAAGGACATGGGCACCTTCAACGGCTTCGACGCCTGGAGCCGCACGGGCAAGGGCGACCTCGGCGGCCGGGTCAACTCGGTCCGGGCCCGCTTCTCCAAGGGCGACGTCACCTTGACGGGGGAGCAGATGCGCACCCTGTTCGCGCTCAAGAGCAGCTGGTTCGCGGCATGATCTCCTCCATGGTCCCAGCCTCCCCACGCCCGGCGCCCGTGGCGCGTCCCACCCAGACCGCCCGCCGACGACTCCGGGGTGCCCTCGGTGTCGTCCTCCTGGCCCTGAGCGCCATCGGCACCAGCGCCGGGTCCGGCGCCGCACCCGCCGGCGCCGCCACCGCCACGCTGCGCGTGCTGCGCACCGTCGACGTCCAGTTCGGCACCCGCGTCCGATCCGGCGGCACCTCGGAGCGGTACTCCTCTCCCGCGGTGGGCGACCTGAACGGTGACGACAAGCCCGAGCTGGTCGTCGCCGCCCCCAACGGCACCATCACCGCCACCCGGCTCGACAACGGCGCCCGCATCTGGCAGCGCTCGCTCGGCGCCACCGAGATCCACGCCACCCCGCTGATCGACGACGTCGACGGCAACGGCTCCATGGACGTCGTCGCCGCCACCATGCGGGGCCAGGTGTTCCTGCTCAACGGGCAGAACGGCGGCGTGATCCGGACCTTCAACCAGGGCGCCCCCCAGAACTGCCCACCGGGGAAGGACTGCCGGCCCGATGGCTTCTTCGCCACCCCCGCGGTCGGCGACGTCAACCACGACGGCAAGAAGGACATCATCGCCCCGAGCTACGACCACTCGGTCTACGCCTGGAGCGTGGGCGGCACGCTGCTGTGGCGCGCCTTCCTCTACGACACCCTCTGGTCCTCGCCGGCCATCGTCGACATCGACAAGAACGGCCGCAACGAGGTCGTCCTCGGCGGTGACATCTACGCCGGCAATCCCCTCGGCGTGCCCAAGGGCGGGCTGGTGTGGGCCCTCAACGGCTCCAACGGCAGCCGCTACTCGGGCTACCCGAAGTCGATCCCGGGCGAGGTCGTCTGGTCGTCGCCCGCCATCGCCGACATCAGCGGCGACGGCTTCCCGGACGCGGTCGTCGGCACCGGCACGATGTTCGGCGACGGCGCCGCCAGCCGCCGCCTCTGGGCCTTCTCCCTGCGGAGCCGGGCCAACCTGGCGGGCTGGCCCGTCGCCACCACCGGGCGGGTGGCCCAGCAGCCGGCCATCGGCGACATCGACGGCGACGCGGCCAAGGAGGTCGTCGTCAACAGCGAGAACGGCTACCTCGAGGCCTACGAGGTCAACGGCTCGCGCCGCTGGGTCACCTGCAACGCCAACAGCCGGACGGGATGCGGGACCCCGGCCTCGCACAGCGGCGTCGTCATCGCCGACGTCGACAACGACGGCCGCCAGGAGGTCGTCGCCACCTCCGGGGTCTGGCTGCGGGTCTTCGACTTCGGCAGCAAGGTGCTGGAGGCCGAGTTCCGGTTGCCGGGCACCTACGCCCAGTACCTCCACCCGGCGTCGGTGCCGGCCATCTCGGAGCTCAACGGGTCGACGGTCATCATCCAGTCGGCGTTCTTCAAGCCCACCGGGCACAGCGGTGACGTGGTCGGCGGCGACTACGTCCGCGCCTCGGTGTTCACGACCGACAAGCCGCTGTGCGCCGAGGACTGGCCGACGTTCAAGCGCAGCTCCCGCCGCGACTCGGTGGTGACCGCCCGCCCGCCGTGGCATCCGTTCGCCTGCGGCCGCCCGTTCGTGGCCCAGCAGTACCAGGACCTGCTCGGCCGCCCGCTCGACGCCAACGGCCAGGCCTACTGGACCGCCCGGCTGCGCACGACCTGGTCGGGCCCCCGCGTGGTCGAGGGCTTCATGAACAGCGCCGAGTTCAAGGGCGTGGCCGCGCCCATCGTGCGTCTGCACATCGGTGCGGCCAGCGGGCCGCCGGGGCCGTCCACGGACATCCGGTCCGAGATGGTGGCGCTCCAACAGGGCGAGACGCTCACCGAGATCGCCGAGACCCTGCTGTCGGATCTGCCGTCGCAGACCGACGCCCAGCTCGTCGATGCCGCCTTCCCCCGCCTGACGGGCCGGACGCCCACCACCACCGAGCGGAACACCGCCCTCGCCGCCATCGACGAGAACGGCCAGGGCGCCTGGCTGGCCGGCCTGAGCGAGTCGTTCTCGGCCACCTCCGGCCTGGTGGACGAGGTCCAGGTGGCCATGACCTACATCGGCCTGCTCGACCGGGCCCCGGACCCCGGTGGCTACGACTTCTGGGTCGACCAGGTCGAGGGGGGCGTCTCGCCCCAGCGTCTCATCGAGCAGTTCCTCAACACCCCCGAGTACCGCAACCGCGTGCTCTAGCTCGGCTCGGACGCGACGAAGGCCCGGATCCAGGGGGAGATCCGGGCCTTCGTACTCCCCCTCATCGGGAGAGGCTGGTGATCAGGCGGCGCGGCGGGCGGCGGCGCGGACCTGCTGGCGAGCGTCGCGGGCGGTCACGCGGGCCTGCTTGACGATCTCGCGGGCCTGCTCGGGGAGCTTGGCCTCGAGGTCGTCGAGGACGGCCTCGACGCGCTCCTCGACCGAGTCGAGGCGCTCCTCGACCAGCTTCACGCGACCGTCGACCGTGCTGGTCAGGGTCTCGAGGCGGGTCTTGAGATCGGCGACCACGTCATCGGCGTCGATCGAGCCCAGGAGGGCCTCGATGCGGGTGCGGACCTCGGCCAGGAGGCTCTCGGCGGTGCCGCCGAGGTTCTCGATCTGGCTCTTCGCCTCGGTGACCTGGGCGGTGACCGTCTTGGTCAGCTCGACCCGCTGGACCTGCGCCTTCTGGAAGGCGATGACACCGGCGCCGACCCCCACGTACAGGGCGTCCTTGGCGATCTTGGTGAGGTCTTCGGGGGTGATCTCGGGCATGGGGCTGCTCCTCGGTGATTCATCGGGCTCTTGCGGACTGGCGTCCGTGGCTGCTTGCAATCGTAGCGGAATGATTAACAGTTGCAAGCACTCGGTGGTGTGAACGTCGTCTCGTCGCCCCCCGGGGGTACCCGAAGGGGCGAGGGGCAGGCGGTAGGTTGGCGCGCCCGTGAGTGAGCGCAGCGAGCGAACCAAGCAGCACGGCTCTCTCCCCGGCGGCGGAGCCGTCGGGGCTCGTCGGTGCCCCGTGACGGCGACCCGGTCGAGCGTGCTGCACGGTCGGGTTGTGCACCGATGAGTGACGTCGCCCCTTCCACCGACGCGCCGCCGCCGGTCCCGCTGGGGAAGCCCGACCCGGCCGGCGAGGACGCGCCCGGTTCCCCGGCGGCCCCCGCCGTCGTCGCCGTCGTCGTCACCCACGACCCCGGACCCTGGTTCGAGGACGTGCTCCGCGCCCTGGCGGCGCAGACCTACGAGCCGCTCTCGGTCCTGGTCGTCGACACGGCCAGCGCCGAGGACCCCTCGCCCCGTGTGGCCGCCATCCTCCCGCAGGCCCGGATCAAGCGGCTCGACCACGACCCCGGCTTCGCCGCCGCCGCCAACCAGGTGCTCGAGCTGGTCGAGGGGGCCGCCTTCCACCTGCTGTGCCACGACGACGTGGCCCTCGAGCCGGGCGCCGTGCGCGTCCTCGTCGAGGAGGCCTTCCGCACCAACGGCGGCGTGCTCGGGCCCAAGCTCGTCGACTGGCACGACCCCCGCCGGCTGCGCTCGGTCGGCGGCGCCGCCGACAAGACCGGTGCTCCCGCCCCCTTCGCCGAGCCCGGCGAGCTCGACCAGGAGCAGCACGACGCCGTGCGCGACGTCTTCTACGTCGCCGGCGGGGCGACCCTGGTGCGGGCCGACCTGTTCACCACCCTCGGCGGCTTCGACCCGGGGATGCACCTCCACGGGGAGGACCTCGACCTCTGCTGGCGGGCCCACGTGGCCGGCGCCCGGGTGCTCGTCGTCCCGTCCGCCCGGGCCCGCCACCTCGAGGCCCTCGCCGTCCGCCACCCCGTCGACGACCGCCGCCGCCTCCAGCAGCGCCACAAGGTCCGGTCGCTGCTGTCCTGCTACCGGTGGAGCCACCTGGTCCGGGTCGTGCCCCAGGCCCTGCTGCTGAGCGCGGTGGAGGCCCTGGCCGCCCTGGTCACCGGGCGCGTCCGCCACGCCGCCGACATCGCCGGGTCGTGGACGTGGAACCTGCGCCGGGTCGGCGCCCTCCGGCGGCGCCGCCGGGCCGTGTCCCGCTCCCGCGCCGTGCCCGACGCCGAGGTCCGCGAGCTCCAGGTGCGGGGGAGCGCCCGGGTCACCGCCTTCCTCCGGGGCCAGGTCGGCTCGGCCGACGATCGTCTCGCGGCGTTGGCCGCCACCGGCCGCGACCTCACCGGCGCCCTCCGGGCCCCGCTCACCCGCATCGCCCTGGGCGCCGCCCTCGTCACCCTCGGCCTGGTCGCCCTGGGCAGCCGCAACCTGCTGTTCCAGCCCGTCCCCGCGGTCGGCGAGATGGCGGCCTTCCCCGACTCGGCCATCGACCTGCTCCGCAACCACCTGTCGGGCTGGCGGGCCACGGCCGGTGGCGGCCCGGGGCCGTCGCCCACCGGGTCGGGTGTCTTCGGCCTCGGCGGGCTGCTCACGCTGGGGTCGATGGGTGCGGCCCGCAAGCTGCTCATCTTCGGCCTGGTGGCGGCCGGCCCCATCGGCATCTGGCGTCTCAGTCGGCCCATCGGCTCGATCCGGGCCGGCGCCGCCGCCGTGGTCGTCTACGCCGCCATCCCGATCCCCTACAACGCCCTCTCGCACGGCACCCTCTCGGCCCTGGCCGCCTACGCGGTGGTGCCCTGGGTGCTGCTGGGGTTGGGGCGGTCGATGGCCCTGGCCCCGTTCGGCCGCACCGACCTGCCCGACGACGCCGACGTGGTGATCGACTCGGTCACCAGCCCGCCGGCGCGGGCCCTCGGGATCGGCGTGGCCCTGGCCCTCGGGGCCATCGTCACGCCCGCCATCATCCCGCTCGCCGGGATCGTGGTGGTGGGCCTGGTCCTCGGTTCGCTCGTGGCCGGGCGGGCCACCGGCCTGCTCAAGGCCGTCGGTGCCGCCACCGGGGGCATCGTCGTCGCCATCGTCCTGCACCTGCCCTGGAGCGCATCGCTGCTGCTCGAC
>DATHEV010000673.1:0-10150 GCA_035318405.1 Iamia sp. | reverse complement strand
CGCTGTCGGTGACGGTGACCTCGCCGTCGCACAGGATGATGGAGCCAGCCAGCTCGGCCCCGTCGATCCGCGCGCCACCGCTGGAACCCGGCGTGGCCGGCGCGGTGACGAGGCACCGGCATCGCGACGACTGAAGGGACGAGATGCTCGATGATCCGTCGATCCGGAGATGGCACGCACCATCGACCATCGCCAGCCCGGCGACGTTCGTCGCGGCCAGGTCGATCGTGCTGAAGGTGCCCGCGGTGAGGCTGGCGTCGGTGAGGGTCGACGTGCGGGCGTGCAGGAAGAGCTTCCCGTCGAAGCTGGCGCCCTCGAGCGAGCTGCTCGTCAACCGGAGCTGGGCGTCGCTGGCCTGCGTGGCCAGAGCGGTCACCCGGCTCGCATCGGTGAAGGACAGGTCGACGGTCGAGTCCTCGATGCGGAAGTCGGTCAGCTCGCACTTCGACAGGCGAACATCGTCCATCCGGGCCGCGCCGATCGTCGTCCCGCGCACACGAAGGCCATCGACGCTGACGTTGGCGCACGACAGAGACATCACCCGAGGTCCACTTCGCAGCAGCGCGCCGACGACGTTGTCACGCAGGTCGTCGAGGCCCGACGTCGTGCTCGGCTTCAGGAACTCACGCAGCAGCGCATGGAGATCGTCGAACCAGGTCACGAAGCTGCCCAGGAAGTAGAGGACCTCCGGTGTGAAGCGGCGCGTCGACAGCTGGAGCTGCCGCGCCTTGCGGCCGAGCTCGAGGAACGTCCAGCTGCGGTCCTGCCTCGAGAGGTTGATCAGCTCGAAGGCCAGCTCGCGAGCGACGAAGAACTCGGCGAACGAACGGTGGGCGAATCGGAACTTGTCCCCGGCCCGGCCGATGAAGGTGCACGTGCACACATCGGTGACGACGTGGTCCAGCCCGAATCGTTCGAGGGCGTCGGCAAAGGAACGATCTCGTTGTCCGACCCGTTCGACGACCGCTTCGATCTCCTCGAGCGTCGCTTCGTCGCGCCCGTCGTCCATGATCGCGAAGGCGAGCGCGGTGGCGAATGATCGCCGCTGGTCGAGCGTCAGGAGGAGCTGTCGCGACTCCCCCTTGCTCCAGTCACGCTCGAGCTTCAGGTTGGTGTACTGGTCGTAGAGCTGGCTCGCGCCGAGCTCGATCGACCGCTTGCGCACGTCGATGGACCCGTGTTCGATCGTCTCCAGGACCATCTTCAACAGGATGGGTCGTCGGATGAGGTCGCCCAGGTCGTAGACGGTGGACAAGAAGTCGTACAGGTCATCGACGGTGGTCGAGGCGCGGGCCAGCACATCGGCACCGTTGGTCCGGATGTACTCCTTGATCTCCAGCTCGCCGAGCTCCGCCAGCTCGATCGTCTTGACCTCGTCGAGGGGCAGATCGGCCGTCGGCGTCTCGCTGTTCTGGCGGCGCAGAGCCGCCCGCAGTGCCTCCGACCGCTGCCGCGCCAGGTCGCTGTGCAGGACGGGCTGGTCCGACGATCGCTGCACCCCCAGGTCCCAGCGCTCGGCGATCTCCGAGAGAAGCTGGTTGTACTCGCCGGGCTCGACGAAGTACGACGGTCGGCAGGTGAGGAAGGTCGCGCCCGGCCCGGCCATCAGCGGCGCCAGCTCGCGCAGCAACCGAGCGCGGTGCTCCCGGTTGGCGCGCGCCGTCATCTCGTCGAAGCCGTCGAGGAGGCAGGTGAAGCGCCCCGCCTCGAGATGAGACCAGAACGCCTCGGGGCGGATGTCGATGCCGAGCTGGTCGTAGACCGTGCGGAGGGCGAAGGCTTCGAGCGAGGGGCTCGAGATGCGCGAGCGCAGCCGGAAGAGGAGCGGGATCGTGCGATGACGGCTGAGGTCGGCCGCCAACGCCTCGTTGGCCAGCTCGTAGCGGAACCGCTCGAGCAGGGTGGACTTTCCGGCGCCGAAGTCGGCCAGGATCACGGCCAACACGCGCGGGCCGGTGCGCGGCAGGGCGCGGATGGTCGCCAGCGCGTTGCGCTCGGGCCCGCTACCGGCCGTGCGGAGATCGACGAACCCGGAGAAGATCGCCGACTGCTCGTAGGACCGCACGACCTCGACGAGCATCCGACTCGGATCGAGCAGCTCGTCGTTGAGGGCGTCCAACGTGGTCAGCGTGACTCGCTCGTGCTCGTCAGCGAGCTGTCGGGCGGCCGGCGAGTAGCCCCGTGAGGTGACCATGAGGCCCCGGTCGAAGCGGGAGCCCGACGTATCCAGGTCGCGGATGAACTTGGCCACCTCGTCCTTGGGGACGTTGTCCTTGGTGCGGAACTTGCACTCGATCGCCACCGTGATGGATCCGAGTGCAGGGGATGGGATGCTGCCCAGCAGGTCGAACCGTGTGCCGCGCACCAGCGTCTCGTCGGCGATCACGTAGCCGAGCGAGCGAAGGGAGGTGGCCACCTCGCGAACGAAGATGACCTCTTGTGGCGTGCCCATGTCTCGGCCCTCCCCGTCGAGTCGGGGTCAACATAGCGGGGCGTCGTGAGAGCCGGTCCTCGCCCGCCCGTCGACCGGCCGCGGCGTGGGAGGCTGCCGCATGGCGGATCCCTCTGCGCTCCGGCGCCTCCCACTCGTCGCGACCGGCCTCGTCGTCGCGCTGGCGCTCGCTCTCTCCGGGTGCGGAGGAGACGACGATGACGCCGCCGGCGACCCGCCGAGCACCACGATCTCGAGCCCTGACGCGCCCGACACGACGGTCGACACGGAGGCGTTCTGCGCCGAGATGGAGCGTCTCGACGTCGAGCAGCCGGAGGCGTACGTCGGCTCGGACGAGCACGTCGCCGACATCGAGGCGCTGATCGAGGTCTCGCCGGACGAGATCCGACCGGCGGTCGAGCGGTACCGCGACTTCCTGACGTCCGGGCAGATCACCGACGACCTGGAGTCGACGCAGACCGACAGCTGGCCGGAGGATGTGCAGGCCGATCTCGCCGCCCTCGAGGAGTACGCCACGTCCGCCTGCTGAGCGAGAACCGGTTCTACCCCTGGTCACTGCGCATGCAGTGGCGGAGCGGGAGAACGCGTTCTACTGTGCTCCCGCATGGGTGACATCGTGGGGTTCTGGACGCTGGCCGAGCACGAGCCGGAGCGGATGGCGGTGGTGGACCCGGACGGGCGCGAGGTCACCTACGGCGAGCTCGGACGGGCGGCCAACCAGCTCGTCCACGGGCTGCGGGCCGCGGGGGTCCCGCCCGGCGGTGGCGTCGCCCTGGTGATGCCCAACAGCGTCGAGGTGCTGGCGCTCTACTTCGCCGCCCTCCAGGCCGGCTGGTACCTCACGCCGATCAACCACCACCTCGTCGGCCCCGAGATCGCCTTCATCGTCGAGGACTCCGAGGCCGACGTGTTCGTGGCCCACGAGCGCTTCGCCGAGGCGTGCACGGCCGCGGCGGACGAGACGTCGCTGCCGCCCGAGCAGTGCTTCGCCGTCGGCGACGTGTCCGGCTTCCGGCCCTTCGCCCAGCTGACCGAGGGCCGGGCCACCACCGCCCCGGACGAGCGGTCCGGCGGCCAGGCCATGCACTACACGTCGGGCACGACGGGCAAGCCCAAGGGCGTGCGCCGCAAGCTCTCCGGCGTGCCGCCGGACGCCGCCGCCGTCGGCAGCCAGCACTTCCTCGGCATGTTCGGCGTGAAGCCCGGCGACGACAACGTCCACCTGTGCGGCTCGCCGCTCTACCACACGGCCGTGCTGGCCTTCGTGGGGGCGTCGCTCCACCTCGGCCACCCGGTCGTGCTCATGGACCGCTGGACGCCCGAGACGATGCTCCAGCTCATCGACCGGTACAAGGTGACCAGCAGCCACATGGTCCCGACCCAGCTCCACCGGCTGCTCGCCCTGCCCGACGACGTGAAGGCGAAGTACGACGTCTCGTCGACCCGGTCGATGGTCCACGCCGCGGCGCCGTGCCCGGTCGAGATCAAGCAGCGGATGCTCGACTGGTGGGGCCCGTCGATCTGGGAGTACTACGCCGCCACCGAGGGCGGCGGAACGCTCGTCACCCCCGAGCAGTGGCTGGCCAAGCCCGGCACCGTCGGCCTGCCGTGGCCGTCGTCGGAGATCCGGGTGCTCGACGACGACGACAAGGACTGTCCGCCGAACGTCCCGGGCACCGTCTACATGAAGCTGGCCGCCGCCGACTTCGAGTACTTCAAGGACAAGGACAAGACGCAGGCCAACCGCAAGGAGGGCTTCTTCACCGTCGGCGACATCGGCTACCTCGACGAGGACGGCTACCTGTTCCTGAACGACCGCAAGTCGGACATGATCATCTCGGGCGGCGTCAACATCTACCCGGCGGAGATCGAGGCGGCGTTCCTGACCCACCCGAAGGTCGCCGACGCCGCCGTGTTCGGCATCCCCCACCCCGACTGGGGCGAGGAGATCAAGGCCGTCGTCGAGGCCGCCCCCGGCGCCGAGGCGGGCGACGAGCTGACGGCCGAGCTGCTGGCCCACTGCGCGGCGCGCCTGGCCAAGTTCAAGCTCCCGAAGTCGATCGACTACACCGCCGAGATGCCGCGGGACCCCAACGGCAAGCTCTACAAGCGCAAGCTCCGCGACCCCTACTGGGCCGACCGCGCCGCCGCCATCTGACCGTCAGGTCTCGAAGCAGTGCCGGTGTCGTGGTCCGCCTCGGTCCACCACACCTCGCCTATGAGGGGAGTCACCGCGGCTCCTCCGAGATCATCCGGGCGGTGGCCTCGTCGGACCAGGGTGCGTCGTCCTCGCCCTGGGGCGACCGGCGGTAGCCCTCGACGATGGCGGCGCCGACCTTGGCCCGGCGGTGCCGATCGATCAGGTCGCGAAGTGCCTGGCGCACGGCAGCGACCCCTAGCGACGTCGGTGGGTGTCAGGCCTCGTAGGGGGCGATGAGGACGCGGCAGGCGCGCTCGAGCTCGGTGGTGACGTTGTCGAAGCTGGTACGACCGTTGGCCCAGGCGACGAGGCTGGAGTACCAGACGTGGCCGAGCACGGCCAGGATGTCGGACCGCACCTGGGGCTCGAGGTGCGACAGGATCGGCTCGCCCATCGAGGCGATCGACATCCGCACCTCGCTCCCGCTGGTGCGTACCCCGGCGTCCGGCGACGAGAGGGCGCGCACCAGGGCCATGCTCAGCTTGGGCTGACGCTGCATGGCCCCGCAGGCCCGCTGGAGGACGTCGATCATCTGGTCGGTCGGGGTGTCGCCGCGGGGCGGGGAGTGGGCGACGCGGTCGCGCAGGCGGATGGTCCACTCGGTCATCGCCGCCGCCAGCAGGTGGTCCTTCGACGAGAAGTTCCGGTAGATCGTGGCCAGCGCCACGTTGGCGGTGGCGGCCACGTCACGCATCTGGACGGCGTCGTAGCCGCCCTCGGCGCCCAGCTCGAAGGCGGCGTCGATCAACCGGCGCCGGCGCTCCTGCTGCTCGGCGGTGAGGCTCTCGGGCGAGAGCTCGCCGCCGGCCCCGGCTCGGGCGTCGATGCGCTCAGCCACGGGGGAGATCCCGGAACGGGACCGTCTTGTCGACCCGGGGATCGGGGGGCAGGCCGAGGACCCGCTCGCCCATGACGTTGCGCTGGATCTCGTCGCTGCCGCCGGCGATGCGGATCGACGGGGCGCTGAGGAAGTGCTGCTGCCAGCGGCCGGCCTCGGGCGCCGCCGGTCCGACGAGCATCCCGGCCGCCCCCTCCATGGCGAGGGCCAGCTCGGCGTTGGCCTTCATGTTCCACGCCGCCCGCAGCTTCATGACCGAGGCCTCGGGCCCGGCCGGCCGGCCGTGGCTGGTGGCGGTGCGGACCCGCATGCCGAGGTACTTGGTGATCTGGCCACGGGACCAGGCCGCGGCCAGGCCCTGGCGGACGAGGGGGTCGCCGTTGACGCCCAGGTGCTTCGCCAGCGCCAGCAGGTCGTCGAGGGTCGGCCCGCTGCTGTGGCCGCCCATGAAGGCCCGCTCGTTGGCCAGGGTCGTCATGGCGACGCCCCAGCCCCCGTTGGCCTCGCCCAGGACGGCGCGGTCGGGCACCCGGGCCTCGGTGAGGAAGACCTCGCTGAAGTGGGAGGCGCCGGTGATCTGGCGCAGCGGCCGGATCTCGATGCCGGGCTGGCGCATGTCGATCAGGAAGTAGGTGATGCCCCGGTGCTTGGGGGCGTCGAGGTCGGTGCGGGCCAGCAGGATGCCGAAGTCGCTGTAGTGGGCGCCCGAGGTCCACACCTTCTGGCCGGTGACGACCCACTCGTCGCCGTCGCGCACGGCCCGCGTCGACAGCCCGGCCAGGTCGGACCCCGCTCCGGGCTCGCTGAAGAGCTGGCACCAGACCTCCTCGCCCCGGAGCAGGGGAGCGAGGTAGCGCTCCTTCTGGGCGTCGGTGCCGTGGGCGATGATCGTCGGCCCCGCCATCTGGACGCCGACGGCGAAGGCCCCCGTGGGCAGCCCGTACCGCAGCGCCTCCTCGCGGAAGATCGCCGCCTCGGCCGCCGTGCCGCCGCGGCCGCCGAACGCCTCGGGCCAGGCCACGCCGGCCCAGTGGTGCTCGGCGAGCAGCGCCTGCCAGGGGCGGGCCCGCTCGACGAAGGAGGCCTCGTCCTCGCCGGGGACGCGGGTGACCTGGCGGGCCTGGTCCGATCCGGCATAGGTGTCGAGCCAGCCACGCGCCTCCTTGCGGAACGCGGCCTCCTCGGGGCTCTCGTCGAAGTCCATGGGCCCTCCTCTCAGATGACGTTAGGGGAGCGGTCAGCTCCGGCTGGCGGCCAGGCTCGCCCCGATGCGGAGGAGCTGGTCGGTGGCCCCGCCGAGGGTGAGCTCGAGCTCGCGGGATGCGATCAGGTAGCGGTGGATCGGGTGGTCGACGTCGACCCCGGTGCCACCGTGGATGTGGACGGCGGTGTGGCCCACGCGGTGGGCGGCCTCGGCGGCCCAGTACTTGGCCACCTGGACCTCGGTGGCGGCCGGCAGGCCCTCCGAGAGCCGCCACGCCGCCTGCCACAGCACGAGGCGGGTGGCCTCGACGTCGATGTAGGCGTCGGCGGCCCGCTGGCCCACGGCCTGGAAGGTGGCGATGGGCCGGCCGAACTGGACCCGCTCCTTGGCGTAGGCGGCGGTCAGCTCCAGGGCCCGGCCCACCACGCCGGCGGCCTGGGCGCAGAGCCCGACGGTGGCCCGCTCCAGCAGCCAGCCGAGGGCGGCGACGGCGTCGGTGACCAGGTCGGCCGTGACCCCGTCCAGGGTGATCTGGGCCTCGAGGTCGCGGTTGGTGACCCGCTGCCCCTCGATCGTCAGGCCGTCGGCGCCGGGCTCGACGACGAACAGGCCGGTGCCGCCGCCGTCGATCGTGGCCGAGACGACGATGGCGTCGGCCACCGTCCCGGCGGGGACGCAGGTCTTCACACCGGTGAGCCGCCAGCCGTCGCCGTCCGGCGTGGCCACGGTGGTGGGGTGCTCGGGCTGGCGGTTGGCCGGCTCGACCAGGGCGGCGGTCAGCACGACCTCGCCGCTGACCATCGGGGGCACCCACCGGGTCTTCTGGTCGTCGGTGCCGAAGGTGGCGATGGGGAGGGCGCCGAGCACGCAGCTCGCCAGCACCGGGACCGGGGCGACGGTGCGGCCGACCTGCTCCAGCACCAGGCACTGCTCGATGAGCCCGAGACCCGAGCCGCCCAGCTCGGCGGGCAGGCCCACACCGAGGAGGCCGGCATCGGCCAGGGCCGACCAGACCTCGCGGTCGAAGCGGTCGCCGTGGGCGGACCCCTCGCTGCCGTCGCCCTCGACGGCGCGCAGCCGATCGACGGTGACCATGTCGGTGAGGATGCGCGCGGTCAGGCCGGCGATCTCGTCCTGCTCCTCGCTGCGGGCGAAGTCCACGTCGTCTCCTAGCGGGGGGCCCGGGGGAGACCCAGGCCGACCATGGCGATGATGTCGCGCTGCACCTCGTTGGTGCCGCCGCCGAAGGTGAGGATCAGGGCGGACCGGTACATGCGCTCGAGCCGGCTCTTGAGCACCGACCCGGGGGAGCCGCGGGTGATGGTGGCCTCCTGGCCGATGACCTCCATCAGGGCGCGGTAGGCCTCGATGGACAGCTCGGTGCCGAAGACCTTGGTGGCCGAGGCGTCCTGCGGGCCGACGCCCTTGCTCACGCCCCAGGCGATCTTCCAGTTGATCAGCTTGAGGAACTCGACCTTGGCGTGGACCCGGGCCAGGTGCACCTGGACCCACTCCTGGTCGATCACCCGGCGCCCGTCGGGGAGCAGGGTGTCGTGGGCCCACCGGCGGACCTCGGCCAGCATGTTCTGCACCGGGGCGGCGGAGCAGAGGGCGACGCGCTCGTGGTTGAGCTGGTTGGTGATCAGCTTCCAGCCCTCGTTCAGCCCGCCGACGAGGTTCTCGGCCGGCACCCGCACGTCGTCGTAGAAGGTGGCGCTGGTGGTCATGCCGCTCACCGTCGGCACCGGCGTCCACGAGAAGCCGGGGGAGTCGGTGTCGACCAGGAACATCGACAGGCCCTTGTGCTTGGCCACGTCGGGGTCGGTGCGGGCCGCCAGCCAGACGTAGTCGGCGTACTGGATGAGGCTGGTCCACATCTTCTGGCCGCTGATCACGTACTCGTCGCCGTCGCGGACGGCCTTGGTCGTGAGCGAGGCCAGGTCGGTACCGGCCCCGGGCTCCGAGTAGCCGATCGAGAAGTGCATCTGGCCCTTGAGGATCTTGGGCAGGAACTCGTCGCGCTGGGCGTCGGTGCCGTACTGCATCAGGGTCGGGCCGACGGTGTTGATGGTGAGGAACGGCACCGGGGCGCCCACCAGGCTGGCCTCGTCCATGAAGATCAGCTGGTCGACCATCGATCGGGCCTGGCCGCCGTACTCCTCGGGCCAGCCGATGCCGAGCCAGCCGTCCTCGCCCATCCGGCGGACGAGGCCCTTGTAGAGCTCGGCCCCGCCGTACTCGCCCCTGCCGGCGGCCATCTCCTCCTGCACGTCCTCGGTCATGAGGTCGGCGAAGTAGGCCCGCAGCTCCTTCCGGAGGGCGTCCTGTTCCTCGGTGAACGCGATGTGCATGGGTGCACAGTAGAACGAGTTCTACCCCTCGTGCTCGCTCAGCCAGGATCGGACGCGAGAACCTGTTCTCATCTTCTGACCGGCACGGCCGGAGCAGTACAGGATGGAACATGGGTATCGCCACCGAATGGAACCGAGCAACCGCGGAGCGTGGTGGGTTCAACAGTCGGCATCATCGGCGTGGCCGTGGTCCTGATGGGGCTCACCCTGTGCGGTCCTCGACGACGGGACGGCCCGCGGCTGGGGCAGCAACAGCGCCGGCCAGCTGGGCGATGGCGGCGAGGCCGACTCCAACGTCCCCGTCGTCGTCGGCGGCCCCTGACGCGGTCGCCTCCGGAGGCGGCTACTCGCCCAGGTTCTGGCCGTCGACGGCCTCGCGGAGGAGGTCGGCGTGGCCGTTGTGGCGGGCGTACTCCTCGATCATGTGGGCCAGGATCCAGCGCACGTTGGGGGCGCGCCCGTCGGGCCACCTCCGTCGGGCCGGCTGCTCGAGGCCGCCGGTGGCGAGGGCCTCGGCCAGCCGCTCGCGGGAGCGGGCCACGGCGTCCTGCCAGAGGGCTCTGAGCTCCTCGGGCGTGTCGTCGGCGGCGGAGTGCCAGTCCCAGTCGCGGTCGGCGTCCCAGTCCACCGTGTCCCACGGCGGCGCCGGCTCCCGCCCGTGGAGCGCCCGGGAGAACCAGTCGTCCTCGACATAGGCCAGGTGCTTGAGCAGCCCGCCCAGCGTCATGGTCGAGGCCGCCGTGGTGGCGTTCAGCCCGGCCGCATCGACGCCCTCGGTCTTCCACCCCAGCGTCGCCCGTTGGAACTCGAGGAAGCCGACGAGCGTGCCCCGCTCGTCCGCATCCACGGGAGGCTCGGGCCGGCCCTGCTCGTCGATGTCCATCGACGCGGACGCTATCCCAGGAGGGTCGCCGTGTAGCGCTGGTCGTCGTCGTACCGCGGGCAGGCCGGGCACCACGTGAGGGTGCCGAGGGCGGTCGGCCCCAGGCTGGGGTAGCCCTGGAAGAACGAGGCGGCGTGGTCGGCCACGGCGTCCCGGGCATAGGGGGTCATCACCGCCGGGTCGGGGCCGAAGCTGACCACGTCAGAGTTTCCGTAGAAGAGG
>DATHEV010000672.1:0-2508 GCA_035318405.1 Iamia sp. | reverse complement strand
GCGGGCTGCCCAAGAGATCACCCGAGCGGCCAAGGCAGCGGTTGGCGGCTCGATGGCGCTCGCCGACTTCTGGTTCTCCGCTGCTGCGAAAGCGCTTGCTCCTCTGCTCCTGGCGGCCGCGAAGTCCGGGCGGACCATCTCCGACGTGGCGCGATGGGTGGACCAGGAGGAGCGTGATGAGCCCCTCGCCATCCTGCGAGACGTCTCCTCCGACGCGACCTTGGCTCACCAGGCCACCTTCCGCCGCGAGGAACGGGCCCGGAGCTCGCTCGTCCAGGTGTTGCAGTCCGCGGTGGGCCCATACCTCGAGCCCACGGTTGCCGCTGCGGCCGAGCGATCGAGCTTCATGGCCTCTGACCTGCTCGATGGGGGCGCCCACACGCTCTACATCGCGGCGCCGGCGGACGAGCAGGACCGATTGCGGCCGCTCTTCACGCTGATGCTCGGGCAGGTGCTCGCCGAGGTGTATCGCCAGGCCGGGCGCACTGGCCGGCCGCTCGAAGCGCCACTGCTCCTGGTGCTCGATGAGGCGGCGAACATCGCTCCGGTCGAGAACCTGCCCACGGTGGCCGCCACGGCGGCGGCGATGGGCCTCCAGGTCGTCACGGTGTTCCAAGACCTGGCGCAGATCCGGCTGCGGTACGGCGACGCCGCCGGGACCGTCGTCAACAACCACCGAGCCAAGCTCCTCCTCCCTGCAGTCTCGGACATGGACACCCTCGATCTGGCGAGCCGGCTGATCGGCGATGAAGAGGTGGGCCGCGACTCCCACACGACGGACTCTTCGGGTCGACGGTCGTCGACCACAGCGGTCAACTGGCGCCGACTCCTCCCTCCAGAATCCGCCTGCCGGCTCGACGACGGCCATGCCGTCCTCCTCTACGGCAACCTTCCTCCTACCAAGGTTCGGCTCCGCCCCTGGTACTCGACCAGGCATCTTCGACGTCGCGCCCGGCGGTCTGGTCTGCCGGCAGTCGCCACGGGCGACGGTGGGGCGAGTTCGTCGACGTCGACCGGACCCGACGTCGATGACCAGGTGTTGGCGGCGCCCGAGGTCGTCTCCATTCGCGAAGCCGCCAGGGCGCGTCGGCGTGCGGGCATTCATGGGCCTGCTGGAACGGAGTGAGCATGGACGATCCGCTGTGGAGCGCAGAGGAGCCGCCTGTCGAGCAACCTGGTACCACCCGGCTCGAGGACCGGCCAGAGACGGAGCAAGCGGGCCTCGACGACCTGCCTCATGGGGCCACGTTGCTCGACCGCACCGGCGGAGAGAGGGGCATCGGGCAGTCCCGGCCAGCCGGACCCCTCGCCCACGTGCTGACGACCTTGCGAACTGACGCCTACATGGCCGATGGCGATGTGGCCACGTTCGCCCGAGGGCTCGGGCTCGACCCTGACCTGGCGCGCTCCGTGATTGCAGGCGAGCGGGAGACGCTCACGAGCGATGAGGTCGTGAGCGTCTGCGAGGCGCTCGGATGCTCGCCGTCCGATCTCTGGAACGGGGGCCAGGCGCTCAGTTCAGATGCTCACGACCCTCCCGAAGGCAGTCCCGAGCTCAAGTTCGTCCGCCGGCGTCTCGACCAGCAGGTGCGGGAGATGGTTTCGGGGATGGGCGTCATCCACCAGCCACCGGCGACAGGCGAGCCGGTCACGCTGGAGGTCACCCGCTACCGGCAAGCCGACGTCGTGGCCATCGACGCGGCCGGCCGTCGCCACCTGGTCTCGGACCCGGATCAGCCGGCCGACCCAGCAACCGAGTACCACTTCACCTTCCGCAGGCTTGGCGCTACGGAGAGGGTGACCGCACCCCTGACCGCCACGGCGTTCGAGCAGGGGTGCCCACTCGGGCGAGATGTCGAGCCTCGGCTGGCGAGCCTGGCCGAGAGCCTGGATGACCCGGGAGCCGACATGGTGCGCTTCCGCGATCCCGCCTCCGGGGCTGAGCAGTGGATCGGCAGAGAGACGCCCTTCGATACCTGGCAGACCTGGGACGATCCACGCCTCTACTACCCCGGCGACCCTGCGGACATCCTCGACGACCTGCGCTTCGCGGACCACCCCGAGCTCCCCTTCGAATCTGATCCGGCTGGCGAGGACTTGAGCGATGCGGTCGGGACTGTCGAGGAGCTGAGCATCGACCTCTGAGGGCGCCCTGGCGACCTACGTCTCTACGCAACCGAGGGCAGTCGCCTCGAACTGGACCCTGGCGCTGGTGGCGCACTCGTTGTCACGCGAGCCGGCAACACTGGGCCGATGCCGACGGAGGAAGTGGTGGCCACCGTTCCCGCTTGGGTCGAGTGGGCGGCGGGTCTCAGCGCCCCGGCGGCCGTGCTCCTCAGCATCACCGTCCTGAACCGGGATCGGAAGGCTCGGCGTGAGCATCAGGCCCGGCTCGTTAGCGGGTGGGCCGCGGAGGTTTCACCGCTACGAACTGAGACGGAGACGGGCGTCCAGATCACGAATCGGACTGGGAGGAGCGTTCGTGTGGTGGTGCGTAACGCAAGTGAC
>DATHEV010000671.1:0-12594 GCA_035318405.1 Iamia sp. | reverse complement strand
GGATGGGTCGACGATGCAGGCCGACTTCGACCTGCTGACCGGTGAGGTCGTCGCCTCGACGTCCTCCTCGCCTGACGGCAGGAGCGACGTCCGGACGTACACCGAGGTCGACCTGCGGGTCGACCGGGGCCAGTAGCGCTTCGGCGTCGCTGGGACCAGGTCATCGAGCGGACCCTCCACGACCCATCGTCACACCACCCACTGGAGCATCCCCATGAGCCCACGCCCCCGTCCGGCGTTCGCCCTCGCCCTCGCAACCGCAATGGCCGGCGCCGCCGCCGGCACCGCCCCCCTCCCCGTCGGAGCCGACGACACCGAGGAGCCCATCGAGTACTGCTACACCGAGGCCCTCACCATCGAGGAGGTCGAGGCCGGCGCCACGTCGGTGGTCGAGTGCGACGACCACCCCATCTACCGCCGGTCCGGCATCATCCTCGCCGTCATCTACGCGGACCCCGGTCTGGGCGGCTCGAACACCACCGTCGGCGGCACCTCGTGCACCGGCGCCCTCGTCAACTTCGGCACCGGGCACAGCTGGGACAACCGGATCAGCTCCACCGACCTGATCTCGTGCGGCTACGCCAAGCACTACGTCAACACCGGCGCCAGCGGCACCAGCCAGCTGATGACCGCCGGCGGGTCGGTGAACATGGACGTCAACTTGAACGACAAGACATCGTCCATCGAGTATGCGCCCTGACCCCGGGGTCGCAATCGCCGCCCTGGAGCCGTTCGACGCCTTCGCCACCGCCGTCGGCGCGCGGCTGGGCCGGCCGGTGGCGGGCTGGGCGCCGAACGACCTCCTGGCCGACCGGCTGGTGTGGGACTCGTTGCGCGTGCTGGAGGTCCTCGCCTGGCTCCGAGAGCTGGGCGTCGAGCTCCCGGAGGAGCTGGTCGGCGAGCTGCGAACGCTCGGCGACCTCCACCACTACGTGGTCACGATCGGCAGCCGCGCCGAGACGACCGCGGTGGCGCCCCGACAGCCGCTGATCGGGCACCGCGTGCAGCTGGTGCCCCTCACCGCCCAGCAGGAGCACGAGGCGCTCGCCCTGTACACCTCGGGCTCGCACCTCACCCGCTACCGCCTCCGCGGGGCCACCCCCAGCCCCGAGTCCTTCCGGCAGGCGCTGTGGGACCGGGTCCTGGCCCAGTTCGTCGTCGTCGCCGACGGCAAGGTGGTGGGGCTGGTCTCGGCCTTCCAGGCCGACTTCCGGAATCGGACCGCCCACATCGCGGTGGTGGCCCGAGCCGACGCCCCACCGGGTTCGGGCATGGAGGGCACCGCTCTCCTCATCGAGCACCTCTTCTCGGAGTTCGACCTGCGCAAGGTCTACGCCGAGGTGATGGCGCCCAACGGCGAGGCCTTCGCCTCGGGCACCGGGAGGCTCTTCGTCGTCGAGGGTCGGCTGACCGACCACGAGTACCTCGACGGCGACTATCACGACATGCTCGTCATGGCCATCAGCCGTGAGCGTTGGGAGCAGAACGTGGGCCGATTGCTCGGTCCGCGCCCCGACGGGCCCACGGCCCGGGCGAACGTCTGACGACCGCTCGCCGCCCCGGCTGCGGTTGGGGCGGCGAGCGGTCGGACGGGCCCGTCCCCCTGCGGCGGAGGGGGGCCACCGTCTCACCCGAGGGGCGGGCGAGACGGGATCGTGTCGGGGGGGCCGGCGTCGAGCTCGACGCGATAGCCCGCCCCGCGGACGGAGGCGATGCGGAGGGCTCCCTTGAAGATCTTGCGGAGCCGGGTGATCTGGGTGTGGAGCGGGTTGGAGAACGGGTCGCGGCGCCCGTCCCAGCAGTGCTCGAGCAGCTCCTCGGTGGTGAGCATCCGGTCGCGGTGACGCACGAGCTGCTCGAAGACCGAGTACTGGATGGGCGAGAGGTGGACGGCCTGCCCGTCGCGGGTGACCTCGCGGCGGGCCAGATCGATGGACACGGGCCCGAGCCGGATGACCGGGGCGGCGTCGGCGGCGGGATCGCGCCGGGTGACGACCTTGCCGACCCGCAG
The DNA here is from genome assembly GCA_035318405.1 of Iamia sp. Lineage (GTDB taxonomy): Bacteria > Actinomycetota > Acidimicrobiia > Acidimicrobiales > Iamiaceae > Iamia. The sequence continues at coordinate 10,583 of DATHEV010000671.1, read as the reverse complement.
GGCCAGCTCGTCGAGCCGCACCGGCTTGGCCACGTAGTCGTCGGCGCCCTCGGACAGGCCCTGGATGCGGGCGTCGGCATCGCCGTTGGCGGAGACCATGACGACCGGGGCGCGGTGCTCGGCCCGGGCCAGCTCGGGTAGCAGGTCGAGCGAATCGCCGTCGGGGACGTGTCGGTCGAGGACCAGACAGTCGTAGGCGACGTCGAGGACCGCGGTCCGCACCTCGGCCAGCGTGGCCACCTCGTCGACGGCGAAGCCGTCGTGACGCAGGCGTCGGGCGAAGGCCCCCGAGAGCCGCGCCTCGTCCTCGAGCAACAGCACCCTCATGCGCCGCCCCGATCATGGCGATCGGACACGCTGAGGGTGCAGAGAGGGGAGGACGAAGCGAGGCGCGAGATCATCGTGTGGGTTGGGCACGGACGGCTCGTGCGCTGAGCCGATTCCGCTTCCACCTAGTACTTGCCCGCACCCCACCGAGCGGTTCCCGGATCCGGAGGATTCCTCCGAGATGTCAGAGGCCGCCGCGCCACTCGGCGACGGTGAACCCCCCGAGGCCCCCGGGCTCGAGCAACGCCTCGGCCTCGCCCACCCGGCTGCGCGCCCGCAGCGCGGCCAGGTCGGCCGGCCCCGTCCGGCTCCGCCACACCTCGCGCCCCTCCTCGACCAGGGCCTCGATGCCCCACCGGCGCAGGGCGTCGGCCTGGGTCGTCACCCGGTCGGGTGGACCGGCGACCACGCCGATCTGGTCGAGCGCCACCTCCACGGTGACGTCCTGGGTGCCAGCGTCGGACCAGGGCGCGCCGCCTCGCTCGTGACCGCGGTAGGTGCGGACCCACTCCGCCCACGGGCGCCCGGCCAGCTCCGCCGTGGTGGCCGTGTAGTCGAGCACGACGAGGCGCCCACCCGCCGGCAGCTGGGCCCGCCCGGCGGCGACCCACTCCCCCGCCGCGCCCTGGAGCGGCACCCGGGCGCCGACGGCGGTGGCGGGCGCGAGCCGGTCGAGCAGGGCGGACCGAGCGGCGTCGAGCGGTCGCGTCGCCTCGGTCCACGTCCCGTCGTCGGCGGCGACGAGGTGGACCTCGTCCCAACCGTCCGGGCTCCGCTCGGCCAGGTCGAAGGGCAGGTTGTCCAGCAGCTCGTTGGCCAGCACCACGTGGACGGGCCCGGCTGGGCGGACCGCGGTGCTGGCCACCAGGGGCCCGGCGCCCGCCGCCGACCACGCCCCGGCCCCGGGTGCGCCCACGTGGGGAAGGTGGTCGGGGTGCAGGTGGCGCTGGGAGGCCGACCGCTCCACCAGCACCCACCGCAGGGCCGGGCCGCAGATGGGCCGGGCCTGCACGACCGCCCGGGCCAACGTCCCGGGCCCGGCCCCGTGCTCGTGGATCACGAACGGGTCGGGGCGACCCTGCTCGGCCCACCACCCGTCGAGCGCCCGGGCCAGGACGGCACCGAAGAGCGGGCCGACCTCGGGGCTCGTCACGAAGTCCCCCCGCCGCCCGGCCCGGCCGCCCCGCTCGTAGAACCCGGTGCCGTCGGCGTAGAGGGCGCGCTCGACGAAGGCCGAGACGGGGATCGACTCGGCGGCGGCCACCGCTCCGCTAGTGGGCGATGGCGAGCAGGTCGGTGGCGGCCTCGCCGAAGTGGCCGACCGTGCCGGGCAGGAAGCCGAACAGCACGGTGGCGATGGCGGTGACGCCGAGCGCGATGGCCAGGGCGCTGGGCACCTTCACCGGCGTGGTGTCACCGTCGGGGTTCGGCTCGAAGAACATCTGCCGGGCGATGTTGGCGTAGTAGTAGAGGGCGATCACCGAGTTCACGGCCACGATCACACCCATGGCGTAGCCGGCAGGGGTCTCGGCGCCCACGACGGCGCTGAAGACCTGGAACTTGGCGAACCACCCGCCCAGCGGCGGGATGCCGGCCAGGGCGAACAGGAACACGGCCATCAGCACGCTGAGCCCCGGGGCGTACTCGAACAGGCCGCCCCAGGTGTCGAGCTCGGCGCTCCGCGTCTTGCGGGCCACGGCGATGATGACGGCGAAGGCGCCCAGGTTCATCACCGTGTAGATGAGGAGGTAGCTGACGATGGCCCGGATGGCGTCGTGGCCGGTGTCGACGTTCTCGCCGGCGATGGCCAGCGGGGCCAGGATGAACCCGGCCTGCGCCACCGACGAGTAGGCGAACAGCCGCACCACGTTGGTCTGCCGCAGGGCGATGAGGTTGCCCACGAACATGGTGGCGGTGGCGAGCACGAACATCAGCGGGCCGTAGATGTCGTCCCGGCCGTAGAAGGCGACGAAGACGAGCTCCATCAGGGCCACGAACCCGGCGGCCTTGGACGCCACCGACAAGAAGGCGGTGATGGGCGTGGGCGCGCCCTCGTAGGTGTCGGGCGCCCAGTTGTGGAACGGCACGGCCGAGACCTTGAAGCCGAACCCGACGAGGACGAAGACGATGCCCAGGGCGGCGACCGGCGTGTCACCGAAGGCGCCGTCGATCTGGGTGCCGATGTCGGCGAGCAGCGTGGTGCCCGTGCCGCCGTAGACGAGCGACATGCCGTAGAGCATCACCGCCGAGGCGAACACGCCCATCAGGTAGTACTTCATGCCGGCCTCGTTGCCGGTCAGCGCCCGCTTGCGCCAACCGGCCAGCAGGTAGGCCGGGATCGACAGCAGCTCGAGGGCCACGAAGATCGTGAGCAGGTCGCGGGCCGACGCCATGATCGTCATGCCCAGCACCGAGCTGGCGAGCAGCGTGTAGTACTCGCCCTCCCAGTAGTCGCCCTCGGCGATGTAGTTGGTCGAGAGGAGCACGGTCACGTACCCGGCCACGATGAAGATCGCCTTCATCACCAGGGCGAAGTCGTCGACCACGTAGGCGCCGCCGAACATGGCCCGGTCGGTGCCGTCGACGGCGAGGGTCAGCAGCGGGATGGCCGAGCCGAGGAAGCCGATGCCGGTGATCGACGAGGTCAGCCACTTGTTGTGCTGCTCGGTGAAGAGATCGATCAGCAGCACGACCACGAAGGTCGCGGTGAGGACCACCTCGGGCGCGAGGGCGTGCCAGTCGAGGACCGGGGCCTCGAACGGGACCGTCGAGGTGGAGGCGAGGAGGGACGCGAGCACGGGGCTCCTACGGTCCGGCGATGGCGCTCAGGGACTGGATCACGGCCCCGTCGGTCACCCTGAAGAGGATCTGGGGGTAGACGCCGAGGACAGCGATGAGGACGATCATCGGTGCCCAGGCGAGGTAGTCCGTGAGGTGCATGTCGTGCACGTGCTCCTCGGCGAACTCCTCCTTGGGGATGCCGAAGGCGACCCGCTGGAGCAGCCACAGCAGGTAGCCGGCGGCGAAGATCGTGCCGATGGCGGCGATCACCATGTAGACCCGGAACAGCTCCTCGGAGGAGCCCCCGCCCGGGTTGTAGGCCGAGAGGATGGCGGGGAACTCGCCCCAGAACCCGGCCAGGCCGGGCAGGCCCAGCGACGCCATCACGCTGAAGGCGAGGAGCCAGCCCATCCGGGGCGCCTGGAGGAGCAGGCCGCCGAGCCGCTTGATCTCGAGCGTGTGGTAGCGGTCCTTCACCGAGCCGGCGATGAAGAAGAGCATCCCGGTGATGAGGCCGTGGGCGACCATGCCGAAGATGGCGGCGTTGATGCCGAAGACGGTGAGGGTGGCGATGCCGAGCATCACGTAGCCCATGTGGGCCACCGACGAGAAGGCGATCAGCCGCTTCATGTCGGTCTGGGCCAGACACCCGAGGGCGCCGTAGATGATGCCGATCACAGCCAGCCCGCCGATCCAGGGGGCCCACTCCTGGGCCGCCTCCGGGAGGATCGGGATGGCGATGCGGATGAAGCCGTAGGTGCCGAGCTTCAGGAGCACGGCGGCCAGGATCACGGAGCCCACGGTGGGCGCCTGGGTGTGGGCGTCGGGCAGCCAGGTGTGGAACGGGAACATGGGCACCTTGATGCCGAAGCCCATGAACATGCCGCCGAAGATGATCACCGCGGTGGTGGTGGCCAGGCCGGCGCCGCCCCACGCGCTGAGGGCCCGCATGTCGAAGGCCTGCTCGGGGGCCACGCCGTGCTGCTGGCTGAGGAAGTAGATCGAGAGGAACGCCACGATCATCAGGGCCGAGCCGAACAGCGTGTAGAGGAAGAACTTGATCGAGGCGTACTGGCGCTGCTCGCCGCCCCACACGCCGATCATGAAGTACATCGGGAGCAGGACGACCTCGAAGAAGACGAAGAAGAGGATCAGGTCCTGGGCGATGAAGCTGCCCACCATCCCCATCTCGAGGATGAGGATCAGGGCCAGGAAGGCCTTGGGGTTGTGGGGCTCGGGGAAGTGGTTCCACGAGTAGATGATCGTCAGCGGGACGATGAACACGGTCAGCAGCAGCAGCGGGAGCGACATGCCGTCGACGCCGACGATGAAGTTGCTGTTGATGACGTCGATCCAGGGGTGCTCGACGACGAACTGGAGGTCCTTGGTCCGGTCGTAGTCGAAGAAGCAGGCCACCAAGATGCCGACCGCGAACACCACCAGGCTGGTGGCGAGGGCCACCACCTTGATGAGCGTCTCCTCGGCCTTGGGGATGGCCATCACCACCAGCGCCCCCACCAGGGGGATGAAGGCGGCGAGGCTGAGCCCCCAACCGTCGAGCAGGTCTTCCACGATGTCTCCTCTGTCAGCTCGCGCTGGCGATGATGACGAACACGGCGGCCAGGACGGTGGCCGCTCCGAACAGGTAGGCGCCGTAGGTCTGGACCTTGCCGGTCTGACCCTTGCGGAGCAGCTGCCCCGTGCCACCGGCCGTGGCGCCTGATCCCTTCACGATGGTGTCGACCACGCCCTGGTCGACCTTCTCGTACACCCAGCGCCCGGCCACCCGGGCCGAGGTGCCGGCCAGGTTGACGACGCCGTCGATGATGTTCTGGTTCACCCAGTAGGCGCCCCGGGCGATGGGGCCCTTGAAGCCACCGGCGATGACGCCGGTGTAGAGGGCGTCGAGGTAGTACTTCTCCTCGAGCAGGCGGTACCCGGCGCGGGCCACCTTGTTGCGCTGGGTGATCCCGTGGGGGCCCTTGCCCTTCCAGTACCAGAGGAAGACGAGGGCGGCGGCGAGGGCGGCGGCGCCGCTCGAGAGGAGGGCGATCCAGATCGAGAACTCGGGGTGGTGGAACTCCGGTCCGACGGTGGCGGCCGACGGGAAGGCGGGGGTGACGGGCTCGACGTAGTGCTCGAACCGCAGAGCCACGCTCTCGGGCACGCCGGACAGGACGCCGGTGTCGGGCAGGTTGGTGAAGCCGACGACGACGGCAAGGCCGGCCAGGATCATCAGCGGGATGGTGATGCGGGGGCCCGACTCGTGGGGCGGGTGCTCCTTGGCCGCGCCGCGGGGCTCACCGAAGAAGCAGTACCAGATGGCCCGGGTCATGTAGGCCGCCGTGCACATGGCGCCGAGGATGCCGACCACCAGCATCAGCTGGTAGCCGCCGTCGCCGCCCAGCTGGTTGGCGCCGGCCAGGATCTCGTCCTTCGACCAGAACCCGGCGAGCGGGGCCAGGCCGGCCAGGGCGCCCGTCGCGATGAGGAAGGTCCAGAACGTGATGGGCATCTGCTTGCGCAGCCCGCCGTAGTCCTTCTTCATGTCGAAGCTGTGGTGGTTGGCGTGGCTCATCGAGCCGGCCCCGAGGAAGAGGCAGGCCTTGAACATGGCGTGGGTGAAGAGGTGGAAGATCGCCGCCGTCCAGGCCCCCACCCCCAGGGCCATCACCATGAAGCCCAGCTGCGAGACGGTGGAGTAGGCCAGCACCTTCTTGATGTCGCTCTGGACGAAGGCCAGCAGGGCCCCGAAGAACAGGGTGATGGTGCCGACCACGGCGAGGGCGTTGATGTTGGCCGAGCCGATCGAGAGGCCGTGCCAGAACACCGGGTACAGCCGGGCGACCATGTAGATGCCGGCCACGACCATGGTGGCGGCGTGGATCAGGGCCGACACGGGCGTCGGTCCGGCCATGGCGTCGGGCAGCCAGGTGTGGAGGATGAACTGGCCCGACTTCGACATCACCGCGGTGATGAGGCAGAGCGACGCCACCAGCAGGAGCAGGTGGTCGATCTGGCCGGTGTTGGCCATGGTGTTGATCCGCAGGATGTCGAAGCTGCCGATCAGCCCCCGCGCCTCGTCGCCGGCGGCGAAGTACAGGATGATCATCCCGACCAGCAGGCCCACGTCACCCACGCGGTTGGTGAGGAAGGCCTTGAGGGCGGCGTCGGAGTTCGGCTTCTCCTCCCACCAGTGCCCGATGAGCGCGAACGAGCAGAGGCCGACCAGCTCCCAGCCGACGATGAGCTGGAGGATGTTCTGGCTCAGCACGAACATCAGCATCGAGGCGGTGAAGAGGCTGAGGAAGGCGAAGTAGTGCGTGAAGCGGCGGTCGCCGGCGACGTAGTCGCTGCTGTAGACGTGGACCAGCCCCGAGATCAGGGTGACCACCAGGAGCATCAGCACGCTGAGCCCGTCGACCAGGGTGCCGACGCTGATCTCGATCCCGCCGGTCTGGAGCCACGGGATCTTGCGGACCACCGGCAGCACCTCGTGGTGCTCCTCCTCCTCGGCGGCGGCCGCGCCCTCCTCGGCGTGCTCGTCCTCGGTGGCGGCAGCCTCCTCGCCGTGGCCGCCGGCCTCGGCGCCCTCGGCGGTGGCCAGGGCGGTGGCGATCTCGTCCTCGGCCGGATCGGCGTGCTCGCCCTCGGCCGCGGCGGCACCCTCGTCCTCGGTGGCGGCCTCGGTGGCATGCTCGCCCTCGGCGGCCGTCTCCTCGGTGGCGTGAGCGGCCTCGGGCGGGTGGTTGGTCCGCTGGATCCAGCCCACGCCGGTGGCGATGGCGAGGACGAAGCAGAGGGCGATGGCCGCGATGCCGATCTCGGCGCCGCCGCGCGGCAGGCGCTTGCCCACGGCGAGGATGGCGACGAACGACACCGCCATGATCAGCGGGATGATGAAGGCATGGGTCAGCATCGAGCGCCCTCCGCCACGAGGACGATGCCCGTCATGATGGTCCGGCCCGGCGCAGCCGCTGGGGGCGCGGGGGTCTCCCCCGCACGAAGCGGTGTGGCGGCGAGGAACGAGCCGTCCGCCGCTGGGAAGATCTTCAGTGCGAGCGCAGCGAGCCCGTCAAGTTCGAAGAAACGGAGCGAGCGCCAGCGAGCGAGTGACTGAGAGGACCGAGCGAGTGACTGAGACATCATCCCCTCATCAGGTCGAGCTCGTCGAGGTCGACGCTCTTGCGGTTGCGGTAGATGGCCAGGACGATCGCCAGGCCGACGCCCACCTCGGCGGCGGCGACGGCGATGACGAAGAGGGCGAACACCTGACCCGACAGGTCGCCGTGCAGGGCCGAGAAGGCGATCAGGTTGATGTTCACGGCGTTGAGGATCAGCTCGATCGACATCAGCACGGCCACGCCGTTGCGCCGGGCGATCACGCCGTACACGCCGATGGCGAACAGCATGGCGCCGAGCAGGAGGAACTGGTTGAGCAGCACGGTCAGTCCTTCCGCGCGATCACGATGGCCCCGACGAGGGCGGCGGTGAGCAGCACCGAGATGACCTCGAACTGGACCAGGTAGCGGGAGAAGATGGTGTCGCTGACGGCGGCGGTGTTGGAGCCGAGGGCCGGGTCCGTGCTCCCCTCGACCTCGCCCGTGTCGGCGTCGACCTGCACGGTTGCGCCCAGGCCCATCTGGCGGTCCTCGGGGATCTTGGAGTCCTCGAAGGTGTCGATCAGGCTGAACGACAGCAGCCCGAACAGCAGGACGGCCACGAAGGCGCCACCGAACCACGACTTGCGGGTGAGGTCGGCCTCCTGGCCCAGCTTGGCCCGGGTCAGCATCACGCCGAAGAGGAACAGCACGACGACGGCGCCGATGTAGACCATCACCTGGGTGACGGCCACGAAGTCGGCGGCCAGCAGGATGTACTGGGCGGCGGCGCCGGCCAGCACCAGCACCAGCCACATGGCCGCGTGGACCACGTTCTTGGTGGTGACGACGCGGAGCGCGCCGAACACCATCATGACGGCGATGAGCCCGAAGGCGACCGTCTGGCTGACGTTGATCGGGTCGTCGACCCCGGCCAGCTCCATCGTGGAGGCGAGCACCATCATCGATGCGCTCCGACCTCATCGGTCGGGCTCACGTTCTCGGGCGCGGTCGCGCACCGATGAAGACCGCCGTACTGCCTTGTTCGCTCGCTGCGCTCGCTCACGTTGGCGGCACCTTCAGGACCTTCATCTCCGAGCCGGCCTCGTAGGCCTCGAAGGGCGGCACCGTCTCCATCCACTCGCCGAGGCGGGTCTTGTCGTGGAGGAGGTCGGCGATGCGGGGCTCGGAGTACTCGTACTCGGGCGTCCAGAAGAGAGCCTCGAAGGGGCAGACCTCGACGCAGATGCCGCAGTACATGCAGAGCGAGTAGTCGATGTCGAAGCGGTCGAGGGCGTTGACCTGCCGGGGCTTGCCGCCCGGGCGGCGCGGCGGCGCCTTCTCCTTGTGGCCCTCGATGTAGATGCACCAGTCCGGGCAGCTGCGGGCGCAGAGCATGCAGGCGGTGCAGTTGCCCTCGTGGAGGGCGATGACGCCCCGGGCCCGCGGCGTCGGGTCCTCCTTCTCACGCGGGTACTGCACGGTGACCGCACCCGTCGTCGGGGCCGGCATGAACCGCTTGGCCCCCTTGTGGGGGAACATCGTGCGCATCAGCTCGGTCATCGTGACCTTGAGCCCGATGAACATCCCGGGGAGCTTGGGCTTCGGCATCAGAACACCACCTTCAGCACCATGGTGGCGAAGATGTTCACCAGGGCGATGGGGATGAGGATCGTCCAGGCAAAGCTCTGGAGCTGGTCCTCGCGGAAGCGGGGGTAGGTGAAACGGGCCCAGAAGATCAGGAAGCCCACGATCATCATCTTCCCGAGCACGACGAGCGGCCCGACGATGTTCATGTAGTTGGCGTCCATGTCCAGGCCGGGCAGGTAGTAGCCCCCGAGGAACAAGGTGGCGGCGAGGATCGAGAAGGCGCCGGCCGACGCGAACTCGCCGATGAAGAAGAGCAGGAAGCGCAGCCCCGAGTACTCGGTCATGTAGCCCGTGACCAGCTCGGACTCGGCCACCGGCATGTCGAACGGCGGCTGGGTCAGCTCGGCCTGGGTGGCGACCATGAAGAGGGCGAACCCGACGAACTGGGTGAGGATGAACGGGTTGCCCAGGGCCCCGAAGCCGAAGATCTCGCCGTCGGCCTGCGCCCGGATGATGTCGAACAGGTTGAGGCTGCCGGCCTGGATCACGACGCCGATGACGGCGAGGACCATGGGCAGCTCGTAGGCGATCAGCTGGCCGGCGGCGCGCAGGCCACCCATCAGCGAGTACTTGTTGGCCGACGCCCAGCCGGCGACGAGCACGCCGATGATCGAGATCGACGACACGGCCAGGATGTAGAAGATCCCCGTGTCGAGGTCGGCGAAGAAGGCGTCGGGGCCGAACGGGATGGCCACGTACACCAGCAGCACGGAGGCCACCACGATGTAGGGGGCGATGAAGAAGAGCTTGCGGTCGGCCTTGGCCGGGACGATGTCCTCCTTCTGGAGGAACTTGCCCACCTCGGCGAGCAGCTGGAGCGAGCCGTAGGGGCCGGCCTCGTTGGGGCCGAGCCGGCTCTGCATGAAGCTCATCATCTTGAACAGGAACAGGTAGACGAACGTGCCGGCCGGCAGCAGCACGGCGGCCAGCACGGCCACCGACCGGAGGACCGACTGCTGCCAGTACGACAGCTCCATGGCGAGCACCCCGCTACCCATGGTGCGCCCCGAAGACGAGGCCAGACGGCGCCGCGGCACGAGCCGGGCGATGGCCCGCGACGGCCGCACGGCCCGGCGCAGCCGCTGGGGGCGCGGGGGTCTCCCCCGCACGAAGTGGCGTGGCGGCGAGGAACGAGCCGGCCGCCGCTGGGAAGACCTTCGGCGCGAGCGAAGCGAGCCCCGTCAGTTCGAAGGAACGGAGTGAGGCGCAGCCGAACGAGTGACTGAGACTCATCGATCGATGTCCCCGAGGATGAAGTAGAGGCTGGCGAGGATGCTGACGATGTCGGGCACGTAGACGCCCCGGAGGACCCACGGGAGGATCGACACGTTGTTGAAGCTGGCCGAGCGGATCTTGAGGCGGAACGGTCCCAGGTCGCCCTTGCTGACGACGTAGTAGCCCATGGCCCCGAGCGGGTTCTCGGTCTGCACGTAGGCCTCGCCGGCGGGGACCTTGATGATGCGGGGGACCTTGGCCATGATCGGCCCGCTGGGCAGGCCGTCGAGGCACTGGTCGACCATGAGCGACGCCTCGCGGATCTCCTGGATCCGGATCCACCAGCGGCTGAAGCAGTCGCCGTCGGGGTGGGTGTGCACCGTCCAGTCGAGCTCGGGGTGCACCATGCCGGTGGGGGCGTCACGCCGCAGGTCGAAGTCGACCCCGGAGCCCCGCAGGTTGGCGCCCGAGAGGCCATAGCTCTGGGCCACGTCGGCCGGGATCACGCCG
>DATHEV010000670.1:0-3758 GCA_035318405.1 Iamia sp. | reverse complement strand
CGTGGTGGTCTCGGGCGTCGGCAAGGTCGGTGCCGCCCTGGTCGACCACCTGGTCGAGGCCGATGCCCGGGTCACCGTGGCCGACGTCAGCGAGCGGGCCGTGCTCGGCGTCGTGGCCCGCCACCCCGGCGTGGCCGTGGTCGAGCCCGAGAAGGCCCATGCCGTCGACTGCGACGTGTTCAGCCCGTGCGCCCTGGGGGCGGTCCTCAGCGCGGCGACGATCCCCGAACTAGCCTGCGCGGCAGTGTGCGGATCGGCCAACAACCAGCTCGAAACGGCTGCGGATGGCCAGCATCTCGTCGATCACAGTGTGCTGTACGCGCCCGACTACGTGGCCAATGCCGGCGGAGTGATCAACATCGCCGAGGAGCGCCACCCCTCGGGTGCCCCCTACGACAGGGAGCGCGCCTGGGCGCGGGTGGCCGGCATCACCGACACCCTCCGGCGCACCTTCGACCGGGCCGAGGCCGACGGGATCACCCCCGCCGATGCCGCCGACCGCCTGGCCGAGGAGCGCATCGAGGCCGTGGCCGGCGTGAAGCAGATCCGCACCAGCACCTGATTCAACCTCCCTCCCCCAGGAGAACCCCGAACCATGGCTCGCACGATGCACGCTCCGACAGGCGACGACCTGTCGCTGCTCCACATCCACGACCGCCACACCGAGCTGGGGCTCACCACCGACGACCTGCTGGGGATGTACCGCCACATCCTCCTGGCCCGGCTCCTCGACCTGAAGATCTGGTCGCTCAACCGCATGGGCAAGGCGCCCTTCGTGGTGTCCAGCCAGGGCCACGAGGGCTGCCAGGTCGGCTCGACGTGGGCCCTGCGCGGCGGCCACGACATCGTCCTGCCCTACTACCGCGACACCGGCGTGATGCTCGCCCTCGGCATGACGGCCGAGGAGGTGCTGCTCGGCGTGTTCGCCCGCGCCGCCGACCCCTGCTCGGGCGGGCGCCAGATGCCCAACCACTGGGGCAGCGCCCGGCTCGGGGTCATCTCCGGGTCGTCGCCCATCGCCACCCAGCTGCCCCACGCCGCCGGGCTGGCCTACGCGGCCAAGCTCCGCCGCGAGGACAAGGTCGCCGTCTCCTACTTCGGCGAGGGCGCCAGCTCGAAGGGCGACTTCCACGAGGCCCTCAACTTCGCCGGCATCCACTCGCTGCCGTGCGTCTTCATCTGCGAGAACAACGGCTACGCCATCTCGGTGCCGATGACCCAGGAGTCGGCGGTCGACGACGTCGCCGACCGGGCCCACTCCTACGGCTTCGGCGGCGTCATCGTCGACGGCAACGACCCGCTCGACGTCTACGCCGCCACCCACCAGGCACTGCGACGGGCCCGCGCCGGCGATGGGCCGACGCTCATCGAGTGCAAGACGTACCGCATCCGGGCCCACACCTCCGACGACGACGACCGCACCTACCGCACCGCCGAGGAGGTCGAGGCCTGGCGCAAGAAGGACCCGCTGCGCCAGTTCCGCCAGTACCTCATCGAGCAACGGTTGCTGCCCGAGGCCGACGAGGTGGCCATCGAGGCCGAGCTCAAGGCCGAGGTCGACGATGCCGCCAAGCGGGCCGAGGCCATGCCGTTCCCGGCGCCCGAGACGGCCACCACCAAGGTCTTCGCCCGCCCGCTCCGCCCGATGCGCGGCGCGCCGGCGGGCACCGACTCCTCCGTCTCCCCCGACGCCGACACGGCGGAGATCCCGCTCGACGACGCCGGTCCCACCACCGAGCGGAACGTCGTCGACACCATCCGCCAGACCCAGCACGACCTCATGGCCGGCGACGAGCGCGTGATCGTCCTGGGCGAGGACGTCGGGCCCCGGGGCGGCGTGTTCCGGGCCACCGACGGGCTGTCCGCCGCCTTCGGGCGCGATCGGGTGCTCGACACCCCGCTGGCCGAGTCGTCCATCGTCGGCATCGGCATCGGGCTGGCCCTCGCCGGCCTGCGCCCGATCTGCGAGATCCAGTTCGCCGACTTCATCCACTCGGCCTACGACCAGATCGCCAGCGAGGCGGCCCGGATGCACTACCGCTCCGACGGCGACTTCTCGGTGCCGATGGTGATCCGGGCCCCGTGGGGCGGCGGCGTGCACGGCGCGCTCTACCACTCGCAGTCGATCGAGGCGACGTACGCCCACGTCCCCGGGCTCAAGGTCGTGGCGCCGTCGACCCCGGCCGACGTGGCCGGGATGCTCCGCGAGGCAGTGGCCGACCCCGACCCCGTCCTCTTCCTCGAGCACAAGAAGAGCTACCGGCTGATCAAGGGGCTCGTGCCGGACGATCCCGACTGGCGCGTGCCCATCGGCGTGGCCTCCATCGCCCGGCCCGGCACCGACGCCACCGTCATCACCTACGGGATGCACCGCCACCTCGCGGTGGCTGCCGCCGACCAGCTCGAGACCGACGGGGTGGGCTCGGTCGAGGTCGTCGACCTGCGCACCATCTCGCCGCTCGACGTCGACACGATCCTCGCCTCGGCGGCGCGGACGGGCCGCTGCCTGGTCGTCCACGAGGACAACATCAGCTTCGGCGTGGGCGCCGAGGTGGCCGCCCTGGTGGCCGAGCACTGCTTCTTCGACCTCGACGCCCCGGTGCGCCGGCTGGCCACCGCGGACGTCCCCGCCTTCCCCTTTGCACCGCCCCTGGAGGAGGTCCTGGCCATCGACGCGGTCCGCATCGCCGAGGAGCTCCGGGCGCTCCTCCGCGTGTAGGCCTCGGCTTCGGTGCAGAAAGTGGGATGATGGGCTGATGGCCAGAGCGACGGTGAGCCACGGCGACAGCCTGGCGACGATCGAAGAGGGACAGCGGGTGCGCATCGGGCGCAGCACCGTCTGCGACGTACAGGTCGGTTCGGGTGCCGATGGCGGCCCCGAGGACCTCGGGGTGAGCCGCACGGCGGCCACCGTGAGCATGCAGGACGGCCGGCTGTGGGTCCGCAACGACTCGGCCAGCCAGCCCGTCTACCTGGTGCCCGGCACCGGCCCGACCCGGGTCCTCGAGAACCAGGACGAGATCGCCTCGCTCCCGATCGACCGGGTCACGGTGCAGCTGCGGGGCCGCATCCGCACCCACGACGTGATCGTCGAGCTCGAGGTCCCGTCCACGCTGGGCGACACCCGGCCCATCCCCACCGATGGCCCGGCCACCCAGTACCTGCTCGAGTTCACCAACGCCGAGCGCCGGATCCTCACCGCCCTGTGCGAGCCGCTGCTGACCAAGAGCGGCGACCAGTCCAAGCCGGCCTCCTACGCCCAGGCGGCCGAGCGGCTGTTCCTCTCCCGCAGCCGGGTCGAGAACTGCATCGCCGACCTGGTGAAGAAGTACGCCTCGGCCGGCGTCCCGGGGCTCGAGGGCCCCGAGGCCAAGGACAACCTCTGCCGCTACGCCGTCCGCTCCGGCAGCATCTCCAGCACCGACCTCGAGCACATCCCCTAGGTCGTTCGTGCGGGGGCGGGTGGTCGGCCTTGCCCTGGTCCTCGTCGCGCTCGTCGGTCCGGCGTGCTCCGACGACTCTCCGTCGGCCGAGGACGACGACCCGCCCGTCGCCGACCTCGTCGCCGACTTCACCTACGAGCCCGACTACGGGTACGTCGATCCGACGAACTGTCCGCTCAAGAGCGTCCAGTTCACCGACGAGTCCACCGGCGACCCCGAGGCCTGGGCGTGGTCCTTCAACGACGACAGCACCTCGACCGAGCCCGACCCGCTCGTGACCGCCCCCATCACCCGGGCCACCCTCACCGTCACCCG
>DATHEV010000669.1:0-9190 GCA_035318405.1 Iamia sp. | reverse complement strand
GACGTCGAGATGGTCGTCGGCCTCGGCGCCGACGGGCCCGCAGCCGGCGCGCGGCTGCTGTCCTCGGTGACGAGCGTCGACCAGGCCCTCGCCCTGGTCGACGCCTCGCCCCCCGCATGGGGCGCGCTGACGCAGGCGATCTACACGCTGGCCGCCCACCTGGGGCCGCCCGCCGCCCCCGTCATCGCCGTCGTGGTCGACAGCGACCGCGGCGCCCTCCACATCAAGGACGCGCTGGAGCTCCTCGCCGTCCTGCCCTCCGACGAGGCCCTCGACCTCCTCCTGGCGCACCGGGGCCGGACCTACGTCGCCCCGTACCTCGCCGCCGCCCTGCGCCGCTTCCCCCGCCGCTCCGTCCGCCGGCTGGCGGCGGCGGCCGCCGCGGGGCGAGGCGAGAAGGCGGTCATGGCGGAGGAGCTGCTGGCGGTGCACCTGCGGGCCCACCCGCACGTGGCCGCGGCGGTGACCACGGACCTGGACGATGCCGCCCGCGCGCTCGTCGACCGCCTCCTCGCCGAGGCGGGAGCATCGCCGCCCAGCGCCGATCCCGCCGACCTGCCCGCCCTCCTCACCGCGCCACCGTGGACGGCGCGCCGCTCCCGCCCCCTGGTCGTCGACGGACTGGAGGAGGCATCCACCCCCACGGTGCTGGCCTGGACCGAGGCCGAGCGGGCGGCCGCCGCCGAGGCGGAGGTGCAGCCGGCGTACGTGGGCCCGGGCGGGTGGGCGGAGCTCGTCGAGAGGCGTCTGGCGCGCCCGTCGGGCGTCGATGTCGAGGTGATGGCCCTCGCCCCCGATGACCTCGTCCGGCCGCACCTGGCCACGGCCACCCCGAAGGTGTCGTCGTGGTCCGGGCCGGCGCTGACGCGCATCCTGGGCCGGTTCGGCGACGACGCCGTGCGCTTCGTGTTCGAGGCGGGCCGATCCGGCCCGATCGGGCTGGCCGAGGCGCTCCTGCCGCTCGAGGGGTCGCAGGTGGCGGTGGTCATGGCCGGGTGGCACGCCCGGTCCAAGTCGATCCGCCCCGTCGCCCGCCGGTGGTTCGACCGCCACCCCGAGGCCGCGGCCCGGGACCTCGTGGCCCCGGCCGTGGGGCGACCGGGGAAGGATCGGACCACCGCCGAAGGCGCCCTGCGGGCCCTCGTCGACCTGGGCCACGGCGAGGCCGTCGGTCGTGCCGCCCGGGAGCACGGACCCGAGGCGGCCGTCGCCGTCGGGGCGCTGCTCGCCGTCGACCCCCTCGACCTCGTGCCCACCCGCATGCCCTCCCTCCCCGCGTGGCTGGCGCCTGACGAGCTCCCGCCGGTGCTCCTCGCCGGCGGCGACGCCGTGCTGCCGGCCGCCGCCGTCGGCCACGTCTGCCTGATGCTGGCGATCTCCCGGCCCGACGCGCCCTACGCCGGCGTGGAGGTCGTCCGGTCGGTGGCTGACGCGGCGTCGCTGGCCGGGCTGGCCGCGGCCCTGTTCGGCCAGTGGGAGCAGGCCGGACACCCGCCCAAGGACGACTGGGCCCTGCATGCCCTCGGGCTGCTGGGCGACGACGGGACCGGTCGGCGGCTCGGTGGTCTCATCGGGGCCTGGCCGGCCCAGGGCGCGGCCAAGCGGGCGGCGACGGCCGTCGATGCGCTGGCCGCCATCGGCACGGACGTCGCCCTGGTCGAGCTGGGCCGCATCGCCGAGACGGTCCGGACGAAGTCGGTCCGCGCCGCGGCTCGGGAGCGGCTGGCCGAGGTGGCCGAGGCCCGGGCCCTGACGCCCGATCAGCTCGCCGACCGCCTCGTCCCGCACCTCGGCCTCGACACCGGCGGTCTCCTGGTCCTCGACTACGGCCCCCGGCGCTTCCTCGTCGGCTTCGACGAGCAGCTGCGGCCGACGGTGGCCGACGAGGACGGCGCCCCTTGCAAGAGCCTGCCGAAGCCGGGGGCCAAGGACGATCCCGCCGTGGCCCCGGCGGCCCACGAGCGCTTCCGCCGGCTGAAGAAGGAGGCCAAGCCGGTCGCCCGCGACCAGATCCGCCGGCTCGACCGGGCGATGGTCGACGGCCGGCGCTGGACCGCGGCCGACCAGCGGGCCCTGTTCGTCCACCACCCGTTGCTGCGGCACCTCGCCCGCGGCCTGGTCTGGGGCACCTACGACGAGGGCGACCGGCTCACCGGCACGTTCGGGATGGCCGACGACGGCAGCCTGGTCGATGTCGAGGACCGCGGCGTGGTGCTGGCCGACGACGCCGTGGTCGGGATCGTCCACCCGGTGCACCTCGGCCCGGAGGTCGCGCCCTGGGCCGAGCGCTTCGGGGCTCGCACCCTGCTCCAGCCCTTCCCCCAGATCGAGCGTGAGGTCGGCATCCTCACCGATGCCGAACAGCAGGCCCGCACCCTCGACCGATTCTTCGCGGCGACGTTTCCGACCCCTCGCGCCCTCGGGCTGGCGGCGCGCGGCTGGGAGCGGGGCATGGCGGGGGACGGCGCCCTCCAGGTGGTGCTCCGGCGGACGTTCGCCGGCGGCCTCACCGTGGTCGTCGACCTCGCTCCCGGCATCGTGGCGGCGGCGGTGGACGAGCACCCGGAGCAGATGGTGTCCGCCGTGTGGCTCGACGATCGGCCGGCGGACGAGAACCGCCCCGAGGGCCACCTCCCGTTCGGCCGGCTCGACCCGGTCAGCGCGTCCGAGGCGCTCCGCGACCTCGAGGTCCTGACAGTCTCCTAGTGCGTGGTGCCGGTGAGCTGGGAGGCGAGGACGGCGGGGTCGTCGGTGGGCTGGCGGCAGGTGAAGTCGCGGCACACGTAGGCGTGGCCCTCGGTGCGGCCCTGCCACAGGGGTGAGGGGTACGGCTCGCCCCAGGCCAGCACGGCGTCGGGCAGCCAGCGCTGCTGGGCGGCGCCGACCAGCTCGAGGGCGTGGCCGGGGATGACGATCTCGGTGCTGCCCCGGCTGTGCAGGTCGATCCCGGCGGCGAGGTGGGCGAAGGCCATCGGGTGCGTGCCGGCCAGTGGGCCCAGGAGGGCGAGGACCTCCTCGGCCGCCTCCCGGTACGTGCGCTCGCCGGTGAGGGCGGCCAGCCGCAGCAGGGCCCAGGCGGCGTTGCTGTTGGCGCTCGGGGTGGCCCCGTCCTGGAGGTCCTTGGGCCGGGCGACGAGGGCCTCGGCGTCGGCCCCGGTGGTGAAGAACCCCGAGCCCTCGGTGTCGCGGAACAGGGCCACGAGGACGTCGGCGGTGGCCCGCGCGACCGCCATCCAGCGGGCCTGGCCGGTGGCCTCGGCCAGCCGGGTGAAGGCGTCGACGAGGGCGGCGTGGTCGGCGGCGAAGGCGGGCTGGTGGGCCCGGCCCGCGGTGTCGGGATCGGTGGGGTCGCCCTGCCAGGTGCGCAGCCAGCGTCCGTCGGCCGACCGCATCTTGAGACACAGGAACTCGCCGGCCTGGACGGCGGCCTCGAGCCACGCCCGGTTGCCGGTGGCGGCGGCGGCCTCGGCCAGCGAGGCCAGCATCAGCCCGTTCCACTCGGTCAGGACCTTGTCGTCGAGGCCGGGTCGGACCCGTTCGCCCCGGGCGTCGAAGAGCCGGATCCGGCAGTCCCGCAGCAACGGCGGCCGCTCGATCCGGCCCACGTGGTGGAGCCGGTTGAGGATCGTGCGACCCTCGAAGTTGCCGCCCTCGGTGACGCCCCACCACTCCATGGCGGCGACGGACTCGTCGGGCCCGAGGGTGTCGCGGATCTCGTCGGGGGTCCACAGGTAGAAGCGGCCCTCCTCGCCCTCGCTGTCGGCGTCCTCGGACGAGAAGAAGCCGCCGGCGGGGTGGCGCAGGTCGCGCAGCACGTAGGTGATGGTCTCGTCGACGACCTGGCGGTGCCGTGGCGCCCCGGTGAGCTGCCAGGCGTGAAGGTACGACCGGATCAGCAGGGCCTGGTCGTAGAGCATCTTCTCGAAGTGGGGCACGAGCCAGCGGCCGTCGACGGCGTAGCGGGCGAACCCGCCGCCCAGGTGGTCGTAGATGCCCCCGGCAGCCATGTGGTCGAGGGTGGTGGTGGCGGCGTGGAGGGGGGCGTGATCGTCGCCCTCGAGGTCGTCGGCCGAGCGGGAGGCGGCCCGCAGGAGGAGCTCGACCGACGCCGGCTGGGGGAACTTGGGGGCGCCGCCGAAGCCGCCCCGGATCTCGTCGTGGGCCTCGACGAGGCCGGCGACGGCCCGCGCGACGACATCGGCGCCGGGGACGGGCCGGGAGCCGGGCGCGGCCTGAAGGGTCTGGCGGAGGTGGTCGGCCAGCTTGGCGCCCTGCTCGGTGACGTCGGCCCGGCGGTTGGTCCAGGCGTCGTCGATGCGCCGGCACACGTCGAGGAACCCGGGCATCCCCTGGCGCTTCTCGCGCGGGAAGTAGGTGCCGCAGAAGAACGGTTCGCCGTCGGGGGTCATGAACACGGTCATGGGCCAGCCCCCGGAGCCGGTCATGGCCTGGGTGGCCTCCATGTAGATCGCATCCACGTCGGGCCGCTCCTCGCGGTCGACCTTGATGGCGACGAAGAGGTCGTTGACGATGGCGGCGACGTCGGGGTCCTCGAAGCTCTCGTGGGCCATCACGTGGCACCAGTGGCAGGCCGAGTACCCGACCGAGAGGAGGACGGGCACGTCGCGGCGCCGGGCCTCGGCGAAGGCCTCGTCGCTCCACGGCCACCAGTGCACCGGGTTGTCGGCGTGCTGCCGGAGGTACGGGCTGGTCTGGTCGGCCAGGCGGTTCATGGCTGGTCAGGGTACGGGGGCCGGCCTGCCATCCCTGCTCGGACGCCCGGCCGGCCGGCGCCACGGCGCTAGGTTGCGCTCCGACGCCGTCCGGGGGGATGGCGCCGGCGAGGAGACGTCTCATGGGTTCGACCTGCACGGCACTGGCACGAACCGGATCCTCGACCTGGCCCCTCGTGATCGTCGCCCTCGTCCTGCTGGGTGCCGGGGCGCTGGCCGTCGTCGCCGCCCGTCGACGGATGTACGGCCCCGGGGCTGCGGTCCTCCTCATCGCCGTGGTGGCGGTGGGCGTGGCCGGGCCGGCGTCGCGCGCCGAGGCCCGGACCGCACCGTGCCCCCCGACGACGACCAGCGCGGCGCCGTCGACGACGACCACGGCCGCCGTGGACGAGGCCACCACCGCCAGCTCGACCACGTCGAGCACCTCGACGTCGACCACGACGACGACGGCGCCGACCACGACCACCGAGGTGCCGGCCGACCCGCCGTCGGCCGTCGACGACGCGTACGAGGCCTTCAACACCGACACCGTGTCGGGCAACGTGCTCGGCAACGACGACCTCGGAGACCCGACGGCCGACATCTCGGCGGTGGGAGGTGGCGGTCAGGTGGGTGTGGCCCAGAGCGTCGGCGGCGGCCTCGGCACCTTCCTCCTGGCGGCCGATGGAACCGCCACGCTGACGACGACGAACCCCGTGCTCTTCAGCTCGTACTCCACGACGTACACCATCTCGAACGCCGGTGGCAGCAGCACGGCGACGGTCACCCTGACGATCTTCGTCATCACCTGACCCCGGGCGGCCCAGGGGCCGGCGTCATAGGGTCCGGCGCCATGGACATCCGGATGGACGGCAAGGTGGCGGTGGTGACGGGGGCGTCCAAGGGCATCGGCCTGGCGACGGCGCGGATGCTGGCGGCGGCGGGGGCCTCGGTGCTGCTGACGTCGCGCAAGCCCGACGCCCTGGAGGCGGCGGCCGCCGACATCGTGACCACCGTGCCCGACGCCCGGGTCGAGTGGATCGCGGCCAACGCCGGCGCGCCCGAGAGCCCGGCCGCCATCGTGGCCGCCGCCGTCGATCGGCTCGGCGGCCTCGACGTGGTGGTCAACAACGCCGCCACCAACCCCTACTTCGGGCCCGCCCTCGACATCAGCGACGCCCAGTGGGACAAGACCTTCGACGTCAACCTCAAGGGCGCCCACGCCCTGGTCCGGGAGGCCCGCGAGGCGCTGTCGGCCGGCGACGGCGGGGCGGTTGTGAACATCGCCTCGATCGGGGGGATGGCGGTCGAGCCCGGCATCGGCGTCTACAACGTCACCAAGGCGGCCCTGAACCACCTGACCCGCGCCCTGGCCCAGGAGCTGGCGCCGGCCGTCCGGGTCAACGCCGTCGCCCCGGGCCTGGTGAAGACCGACATGGCCCGCGGGCTGTGGGAGGAGCACGAGGCGGTGATCGCCCCCCGGCTGCCGATGCGGCGCCTGGGCGAGCCCGAGGACATCGCCGGCGCGGTCCTGTACCTGGTCAGCGATCTGTCGTCGTGGGTCACGGGCACGACGCTCGTGATCGACGGAGGTGCCCTGCTGCGGGGTTGAGCCGGGGGGCCCGAGCACTGCCGCGTGACCTGTGACACCATGGTCTGACCCCCACAGGAGGATCCCCCGTGCACGTGGAAGGTCTGCTGAGGAACAAGGGCGACGACGTCGCCACGGTCGCCCCGTCGGCCACCGTCGGGGTGGTGGTCGCCGCCCTGGCCGAGCACAAGGTCGGAGCGCTGGTGGTGTCGGAGGACGGCCAGCGGGTCGACGGCATCGTGTCCGAGCGCGACGTGGTCCGGGCCCTGGCCGAGCACGGCGGCGACGCGCTCGACCGCGAGGTGGCCACGATCATGACCACCAAGGTCGTCACCTGCGACCTCTCGACCACGGTCGACGAGCTGTCGACGCTGATGACCGAGGGTCGCTACCGGCACGTCCCGGTGGTGGTCGACGGCGCCCTGGCGGGCATCGTCAGCATCGGTGACGTGGTCAAGAGCCACATCAAGGATCTCGAGGACGAGAAGCAGACCCTCCACGAGTACATCTCCGGCGGCCGCTAGTCCTCGGCGGGGTAGCGGGTCGCCAGGCCGACCAGGTTGCCCTCGCTGTCGCGGATGAAGGCGATCCACTCCGAACCACCGGGCGGACCGAAGGTGCCGGCTGGGTCACCGAAGACCTCGTGGGCCTCGCCCTCGATGGCGACCCCGGCCACCCGCAGCTCCTCGAGCCGGGCCCGGACGTCATCGACGCGCAGGTAGAGGAGCGAGCCGGGGGAGCCGACCTCGATCATGAGGCGGGTGCCCGCCAGGTCGAAGAAGACGAGGCCGGGCGGGTCGTAGCGGGCGACCGGCTCCTGGCCCAGGAGGTCGGCGTAGAAGGCGGCGGCCCGGTCGAGGTCCTCGGCGCCCTGGGCGACCTGGTGGAGGATCATGCGGGGGTTCCCTTCAGTCGTGGGGCAGGCCGGGGATCTCGCCGTTGCGGAAGGCGTCGACGAAGCGGCGGTGGTCGTCGCGGGCCAGCGCGCCGTAGGCGGCGCCGAAGGCGGCCAGGTCGGCGGCCAGCTCCTCGTCCCGGTCGCCCACGACGTGGCGGATGGCCTCCTCGGTCTGGAAGTCCACCAGCGACTCGGACGTGGCGTCGCTCACGCAGTGGACCTTGGCCGTCGCCTGGCCCAAGCAGGTGACCAGGTCGACGATCTCGTCGGGCTCGTGGACGGCGTCCCAGTCGAGGTCGGCGACGTAGGGCGACACCTCCTGGACGACCTGGCCCACACCGCCCAGCGAGCACCAGCCCAGCCAGGGGTCGGAGTGGGCCTGGAGCGCCCGCTGCGACAGGGCCGTGCGATGGCCGTGGTGGTCGAAGGCGCCCCGGACGGCGGGGTCGTCGACGACCCGGCTGGGGGCGGCCACGTTGCCCTGCTTCATCGAGAGCAGGACGTCGTTCTCCAGGGCCTGGCTGCGACCCTCGACGAGGAGGCTGTAGGCAGGGAGGCCGGCGCTGCCGATGCCGAACCCGCTCCGACCCACCACGTCCTTCACGGCGTAGGAGACGCTCTCCTGGCGCTTCTCCGACGGGATCGTCTCCAGGTAGTCCTCGTAGGCGGCCATGACCGCGCCCCGCTCGTCGTCGTCCAGCCGGCGCACGCCGCCGACGTCGAGGTAGTGCCGCTCGCCGTCGTCGACGCCGGTGTCGCGGGCCAGCAGTTCGGTCCGGGTGAGCAGCCGGGCCTGGCGCAGCACGTCGAGCACCGTCCCCGACGTCGTGTCGAGGGTGAGGCGGAACTCCTCGTCGTTGTCGCCCTCGGTGAAGGCCCGGACCTGGGCCAGGTAGCTGGTGGCGTAGGCCCGGATGGCCCGGTCGACCGCCGCGTCGGACAGGGCCTTGGCGTAGCCGAGGAGGGCGACGCTGGCCGCCATGCGCTGGAGATCCCACGTGTAGTGCCCGATGTAGGCCTCGTCGAAGTCGTTGACGTCGAAGACGAGGATGCCGGCGGCGTCCATGTAGGTGCCGTAGTTCTCGGCGTGGAGGTCGCCCTGGATCCAGACCCGGGAGGTGCGCTCGTCGACCCACGGGTCGTCGAGCCGGGCCACGTCGTCGTAGAACAGGCACGCCGTCCCCCGGTAGAAGGCGAACGGGTCCCGGGCCATCTTGCGGAACTTGCGGCGGAACGCGGTGGGATCGGCCTCGATCAGGTCGGCGAAGGCATCGACCAGCACCTCGACGATCCGGCCACTGCGGGCGTCGGGGTCGGTGGCCAGGTCGGCCACGGCGTCGGCGGGGTCGGTGGCCAGGTCGGCCACGGCGTCGGCGGGGGAGTGGCTCACGCCCCCCTGCCTACCATCGTGGTGTGCCCGATGACCCCTGGCCCCCAGGTGCTACCGGCGGTAACATCCGGGCCATGGTCGAGCCAGAGCACGTCGACGTCCTGATCGTGGGGGCCGGGCTGTCCGGCATCGGGGCGGCCTACCGCCTCCAGGAGCAGTCGCCCGGCACCACCTTCGCCCTGCTCGAGGGGCGGGACGCCAGCGGCGGCACCTGGGACCTGTTCCGGTACCCGGGCATCCGCTCGGACTCGGACATGTTCACCCTCGGCTACCCCTTCCGGCCCTGGACGGGCGAGAAGACCATCGCCGACGGGGCCGACATCCTCCAGTACATCCGGGACACGGCGGCCGAGAGCGGGATCGACCGCCACATCCACTACCGCCACAAGGTCGTGGCCGCCTCGTGGTCGAGCGACGAGGCCCGGTGGACCGTCGACGTGGTCGTCGGTGACGACGCCGCGCCGGCCCGGTTCACGGCGTCGTTCCTCTTCATGTGCAGCGGCTACTACTCCTACGAGAAGGGCCACACGCCCGACTTCCCCGGCATCGAGGGCTACCGCGGCCGCGTGATCCACCCCCAGGAGTGGCCCGAGGATCTC
>DATHEV010000668.1:0-3081 GCA_035318405.1 Iamia sp. | reverse complement strand
GTCTCCGGGCGGGTGCCGGTCGACATCGAGCTGGTGGTGCGACCCGACTACGGGTCCATCGTGCCCTGGGTCCGGCGGACCGCCCGGGGCCTGAGCTTCGTCGCCGGGCCCGACGGGCTGAACCTCACCTCACCGGTCCGGCTCGAGGCCGACGGCTGGTCCCACCGGGCCCGGGTCGAGGTGGCGGCCGGTGACGAGCTCGGGTTCGAGCTGGCCTGGCACCCGTCGGCCATGGCCACCCCACCCGCATCCGATCCCGTCGCCGCCGTCGCCCGCACCACGGCGTGGTGGGAGCGCTGGAGCGCCCGGAGCCGGGCGCCGGGGCCGTGGGAGGACGTCGTGACCTCGTCGCTCACGGTGCTCAAGGGCCTGACCTACGCCCCCACCGGCGGGATGGTGGCGGCGCCGACGACGTCGCTGCCCGAGCTGCTGGGCGGCTCCCGCAACTGGGACTACCGCTACTGCTGGCTGCGCGACGCCACCTACACCCTGCTGGCGCTGATGCAGGCGGGCCACACCGAGGAGGCCCGGGCCTGGCGGGAGTGGCTGCTCCGGGCCGTGGCCGGTCGCCCGGACCAGGTGCAGATCATGTACGGCTGTGCCGGCGAGCGCCGGCTGCCCGAGTGGGAGATCCCGTGGCTGCCGGGCTACGCCGGGTCGCAGCCGGTGCGGGTGGGCAACGGCGCCCACGGCCAGCTCCAGCTCGACGTCTACGGCGAGGTCCTCGACGCCCTCCACCAAGCAGCCGAGAGCGGCCTGGCCGACCCCGACGGAGCGACGTGGCCGCTGGCGACCGCGCTCGTCGATCACCTGGCAGAGATCTGGCGCCAGCCCGATGACGGCATCTGGGAGGTCCGCGGCGGGAGCCGGCAGTTCACCCACTCCAAGGTCATGGCGTGGGTGGCGCTCGACCGGGCGCTGCGGTGGGCCGACCGTCCCGGCCTCGACGCCCCCACCGCCCGGTGGCGCGCCGTCCGGGACGAGATCCGGGCCGACGTCCTGGCCCACGGCGTCGACGACCGGGGCGTGTTCGTCCAGGCCTATGGCACCACCGCCCTCGACGCCAGCCTGCTGCTGGTGCCGCTCGTCGGCTTCCTCCCGCCGGACGATCCCCGCGTCGTGGCCACCGTCGAGGCCATCCGGCGCGAGCTGACCGAGGACGGCTTCGTCCTCCGCTACCGGCCCGAGCACACCGACGACGGCCTGCCCGGCGGCGAGGGGGTCTTCCTCCTGTGCTCGTTCTGGCTGGTCGACGCCCTGGCCGTGATGGGGCGGCGGGACGACGCGGTCGCCCTCTACGAGCGGCTCGTCGGTCTGCGCAACGACGTCGGCCTGCTGGCCGAGGAGTGGGACCCGTCCACCGGGCGGATGCTCGGCAACATGCCCCAGGCCTTCTCGCACATCGGCCTGGTCTCCTCCGCCCTCCTGCTCACCGGCCAGGGCGCCACCCGCCACACTCCCCCCTGACCAGCGCACGGCGCGAGCGCGGGGCACCCTCCACCAGCCATGGCAAGAGGACGATCAAGGACGGACGTCCCAGGCCCGGCGCAGCCGCAGGGGGCCTGGGGGGAACCCCCAGACGAAGAGGTGTGGGGCCGAGGAACGAGGCCTCCGCCTCTGGGAGGACCTTCAGCGCCGAGCGCAGCGAGGCACCGTCAGTTCGAGGAGGAAACGAGCGCAGCGAGGCTTCCGACGAGAGGACTAGAACCGGTTGGCGTAGCTCCAGCTGGCGAGGAGGAGGCGGGCGAGGTCGGTGGTGGTCTTGGGGGCCCACGACGTCTTCTCGGTGGCGGTCGGGACCCGGCGGAGGAGGGCCCAGGCGTTGCCCCAGGTCCGGCTGTCCACCGCGGTCAGGGCCTTGTACTCCGGGGACTCGGAGAAGCCCACCATCACCTGGCCGCGCGTGCGGGCCCCGGAGGACAGCTCGCCCACCCAGTAGGCCCGCTCGTTGGGCGACGGCGACCGGTCGAGGACGTTGTCGTAGACGAGATCGACGAACTCGGTGTTGTCAGCGGAGCCGTAGAGGGTCGTGAACTCGGGCGCCCGCACCATCAGGTCGGCGATGCGCTTGAGCGACACGCCCCGGTTGTACTCGCCCACCCAGTAGGTCATGCCGCCGGTCTCGGGCAGACGCCGGAAGATCGCCTGGTACAGACGGACCACCCCGCCGGAGCGGCCCCGGTACGCGGCGCCGTCGAGCAGGTTGGCCACGTAGGCGACGGTGGACTGGCCGTCCTCCAGCGCGGCCACGGCGTAGAACAGCTCGCTCGAGGTGGGCTGGCGGCCGTAGAGGTCGAGGTACTGGCGCTTGACGAAGGCGCTGGCGTTGGGCTGGGGCCCGTAGCGGACCTGCCACCGGATCCAGGTGGAGAAGCTCGACACCTGGGTGAAGTAGCTGGGGTAGTTGCCGCACTCGAGCACGTAGCTGGAGATGCCCACCTGGACGTACTGGCCGTCGCGGTCGACCACGAGCGGGCCCCCGCTGTCGCCGAAGCAGACGCCCTTGGCCGGGCGCCAGGCGCAGGTCTGGGTGGCGGCGTCGAAGTAGGGGCCCACGACGTCGTAGCACTGGGCGTCCGAGCCCATGTCCATGGTCACCTGGCGCAGCTCGCTGGGGAACTGCGTCGGCGGGTCGTTCTGGGCCCCCCAGCCGGTGGCGATGGCCTCGACCCCGGGGCCGCCGTCCGACGCCGTCGCCAGAGCCTGGATCGCGGTGCCGTTGGGGACGGGGTGGTCGAGGCGGATGAGGGCGACGTCGTTGCGGAGCTCGTCGGCGCGCCAGCCGGGGTGGATGCGGAACTCGACGGCCCGGATCTTCGTCCCGCCGCCGTCCAGGCTGTTGGTCCCCACGAGCACGTCGATCTGCGAGGGAGTCGGGGTCCAGTCGCCCGGGACGCGGACGCAGTGGGCGGCGGTGAGGATCCAGCTCCGGTCGATCACCGTGCCGCCGCAGAACTGCCCCTGGAAGGTGCTGCCCCGCTCGCGATCGATCAGGGCGACCTGCGACGGCCACGCCCCCTCGGCGGCGGGCGACCCGCCGACGATGCGTGAGTCGGGTCGCGACCTCGGGGTCGACGGCTC
>DATHEV010000667.1:0-7503 GCA_035318405.1 Iamia sp. | reverse complement strand
ACCGTTCTCGACGACGAGGGCACCAGCGTCAGCGCCGGCGAGAAGCAGCTCCTCACCATCGCCCGGGCCTTCCTGGCCGACCCCGCCATCCTCATCCTCGACGAGGCCACCAGCTCGGTCGACACCCGCACCGAGGTGCTGATCCAGGAGGCCATGTCGGCCCTGCGATCGAACCGCACCAGCTTCGTGATCGCCCACCGCCTGTCGACCATCCGCGACGCCGACACCATCCTGGTGATGCAGGACGGCCAGATCGTCGAGCAGGGCGACCACGAGACCCTCCTCGAGGCCGACGGCGCCTACGCCGCCCTCTACAACGCCCAGTTCGCCGGTCACAGCACCTGAAGCTCCGGGCGCAGATCGGGCCGGGTCGCGCCGGACATCTCCTCGGCAGGGCCTCGGAGAGCACACCACCGTGCCGTCGGGTCGGCTCGCCTGGCGGCTCGCCGCCTAGGTTTCCCCGGTGCAGACGATGGCCGTGCCGCAGGGGACCTTCACCCTCGACCGCCCCGACGCGGACGAGAGGTCACCGCTGCGGGCGTGGGATGCGGCCGACGAGATGGTGCTGCGCCACCTCGACACCATCGGGGCCACCGGCGAGATCGTCCTCGTCGGCGACGGGTGGGGCGCGCTGGCCGTCGCCCTGGCCGAGCTCCGGCCCACGATCGTGATCGACTCCTACGTGGCCGGCCGGGCCATCGGGGCCAACCTGGCTGCCAACGGCATCGACCGCTCGCTCGTGCACCTCGCCAGCCCGTCCGGTGCGCTGCCGGAGCGGATCGACGTCGCCGTGCTGAAGGTGCCCAAGACCACCGCCCTGCTCGAGCACGAGCTGCACCGGCTGGCGCCCTCGCTCCACGAGGGATCCGTGGTCGTGGGGGCGGGGATGGCCCGGAACGTCCACACCTCGACCATCGTCCTCTTCGAGCGGACCATCGGCCCGACCACCACGTCGCGCGCCGAGAAGAAGGCCCGCCTGCTCCACGCCACCGTCGCCCCCGATCGCCAGATCGGCTCCAGCCCCTGGCCGCAGGAGGTCGTGGTCACCCCGCCCGGTGACGCGCCGCTGACGGTCGTCGCCCACGCCGGCCTGTTCTCGTCGCACCGCCTCGACCCGGGCACGGCCCTGCTGCTGGCCCACCTGCCCGAGCCCGGCGCCCACGCCTCGGCCATCGACCTCGGGTGCGGCACGGGCGTGGTCGGCACCGTGCTGGCGCGGCGCGACCCGGACCTGCACGTCACCTTCGTCGATGACTCCCCCCTCGCCGTGGCGTCGGCCCGGGCCACCTTCCGCCTCGCCCTCGGGCCCGACCGCGACGCCCGCTTCACCGTCGGCGACGCCCTCCTCGACCTCGCCGACGGCGAGCCCGTCACCCCCGACCTCGTGGTGGTCAACCCGCCGTTCCACCGCGACCACTCCGTGGGCGACGCCACCGCCTGGCAGATGTTCTCCGAGGCCGAGCGGGTGCTGGCCCCCGGCGGCGAGCTCCTGGTCGTCGGCAACCAGCACCTCGCCTACCACGCCAAGCTCACCCGCCTGTTCGGCAAGGGGGCGGTCGAGGTCGTGGCCAGCGACCCCAGGTTCGTCGTCGTCCGGGCCACGAGACGACCGGGTTGAGAGGCCGAGCCGATGGGCGGAACGAGGGCGAGCGTGGCGACGACGACAGCGAGGCCTCTCGGATGTGACGGGCGGTCTGCCCTGCGACGGAGTCGCTGGGCAGATCGTGGCTCAGAACGCACCGAGTCCGCGTCGCCGTCGACCTCCCGGATCGCCTGCCGGCGGGCGTTCTGAGAGAGGCTGTGGGGGTGCCACCCCGCAACGTCGACCGGCTCATCCGGGTCTACGGACCCACGACGTGGGACGTCTACACCCGCCTCGACATCAGCCTCGACCCGGCGGGGCCGGACCAGCTCCACGAGATGGCGGCCAACCTGCTCCCCGCCGGCGGGGCCGTGCTCGACGTCGGGTGCCGCGACGCCGCCGACCTCGTCCGGCTGGTGCAGGCCAACGAGGCCACCGGCGTGGGCATCGAGCCGGTGCCGCTCCACCTCGAGCGGGCCCGGGAGGCGCTCACCGCCGCCGACCTGGCCGACCGCATCACGCTGCACGAGGGCGGGGTCGAGGACGTCGCCGGGCTCGACGCCCGCTTCGACCTGGTCTGGTGCCGGGACGTGCTCTCCCAGATCGCCGATCTCGACGGCGCCCTGGCCGCCATGGCCCGGGCCCTCCGCTCGGACGGGCGGGCCCTCGTCTACGCCACCTTCGCGACCGACCTCCTCGACGGCCGCGACGCCGAGATGCTGCACCGGCACCTGGGCAACGTGCCCGAGAACCTGGACCGCCGGGTCGTGGAGGCGGCCTCGGCGCGGGCGGGGCTGCCCATCGAGCGGACGGTCGAGATCGGGACCGAGTGGCGGGAGCACGCCGAGGAGCAGACCCAGCCCGTCTCCCGCGCGCTGCTCCGTCTGGCCCGACTCCGCCGCCAGCGCGACGCCGTCATCGCCGACCACGGCCGGGACGTCTACGACCACGTCGAGGCCAACCTCCACTGGGAGGCCTTCCAGCTCCTGGGGAAGCTCGAACCCGTGGTGTTCGTCCTCGCTCCGGCCTGACGGTCACCCGAAAGGTTTCTTCTGCAACCTTCATTCGAACGGCCGTTCGACCGATGGATGGATCGTTACCGGACCGGCGACGCCGTCCCGGTGTCCTGAGCTTCGGGCAGGAAGGCCGCGATGCTCATCGTCGGCACAGTCCTCATCGCTGGCGTGATCGTCGGCGGCCTCGCCACGCGACGTTGGCGGGCCCGGGCCACAGCCCTGGCCTTCATCGCCGCCCTGATCGCCCTGCTGGCCCCCGCCGGCACGGCCAGCGCCGCCGTCGTGCCGACGGTCCCCCTCGGCACCGCCTCCAGCTTCGCCGTCCTCGGCGCCTCCACGGTCACCAACACCAACGGCACCACGCTCGACGGAGACCTCGGGCTCGCCCCCGGGCCCGACATCACCGGGTTCCCGCCCGGCCTGGTGCTCGCCCCCTGGACCACCTACGAGACCACCGCCGAGGCCGCCTCGGCCCAGGCCGCCCTGGCCACGGCCTACACCAACGCCGCCGTCCGCCCGGTCGACAACGACATCACCGCCCAGCTCGCCGATCTCACGATCATCCCCGGCGTCACCGCCGGTCCGGGCGGCGGCGCCCTGCTCAACAGCGGGAACGTCGTCTTCGACGGCCAGGGTCTCACCGACCCGGTGTTCATCATCCAGGCCGCCGAGCTCACGACCGCCACCGGCAGCACCATGGCGCTGATCAACGGGGCCGATGCCTGCAACATCTTCTGGCAGATCGGCAGCTCGGCCACGGTCGGCGTCAACTCGACGTTCCAGGGCACGATCATGGCCCTGGCCTCGATCTCCGTGACCTCGGGCGCCACCGTCCACGGCCGGGCCCTGGCCCAGACGGCGGCCGTCACGCTCGACGACAACACCTTCACCTCGTCGGCCTGCACCGAGGACGAGACCACCCCGACCACCACCGAGGCGGTCCCCACCACGGACGAGGGCACGCCCACGACCGACGGTGCCACCGTCCCCCAGGTGCCCCAGGGCCCGACGGTTCCGGGCGGCCCGACGATTCCGGGGAGCCCGACGATTCCGGGGAGCCCGACGATCCCCGGGAGCCCGACGATCCCTGGCAGCCCGACCCTGCCCGACAGCCCGAACGTGCCCGGCGGTCCCGGTGGCCCGGGAAGCCCGGACAGCCCCGGCGTGCCCGGGGTCTCCGGACCGCCCCGGACGGGCGGGGCCCCGGCCCCCCTCGACCTCCCCGCCCAGCGGGGCCTGGGTCTCACCGCCATGTTCGGCGCCGCCGGCTGCGTCGGCCTGGCGCTGATGGGCCGCACCAAGGGCCACACCTCGATCCCCGGCTGAGTGGTCCCCGTGACCATCTCGGCCCGAGCCTCCTCCCGTCTCGGGAGGAGGCTCGCCCTCGCCTCCGCCGTCGTCCTGACCGGGCTCGCCCTGGCCGGGTTCGCCCTGGCCGACGACGAACCCCCCCGTGACCCCGATCCGGCGGCGGTGGCCACGCCACCGACGACGACACCGGCGGCGCGACCGATCCCCCGCGACGAGCAGAACGCCGCCCCCGCCGCTCCGGCCGGCCCGCTCCCGCTGGTCGACGGTGCCCTCGACCTGCGGGCCGGCCCGGTCCCCGTGCCGATCTCGCTCCACCTCCCGTCGCTCGGCATCGAGGCCGCGGTCCTCGGGGTCGGCCTCAACGACCAGGACGTCATGGACGCCCCGACGGGCGGACTCGACGACCCCGTCTGGAACCAGGCGTTCTGGTACCGCGGGAGCGCCGTCCCCGGTGCTCCGAGCACGGCCCTGATCGCCGGCCACGTCGGCAGCCGCGGCGGCCCGGGGGTGTTCGCCCGTCTCGGCGAGCTGGCCCCCGGGGACCCGATCATCGTGGAGGACCTGCGCACCGGCGTCGGCAGCCGGTACGTGGTCACGGAGTCGGCCGAGTACACCCTCGAGGAGGCCGCCCAGCCCGAGCTCATGGCGCGCATCTACGGCGCCGGACCGGTGGCGGGCCAATGGCCCGAGCCCTCGGCCGACGGGCTCGCCCACCTGACGCTCGTCACCTGTGCCGGCACCTTCCGGGGCGAGACCCACGACCACCGCCGCGTCGTGTCCGCCGTCGAGGCGCCCTGATCAGACCTCGCCGGGGTCGTCGCCCTCCTGGATGAGGACGCCACCGTCGGGGCCCTCGCCCGGGGCCACATCGGTGGGCCCGACGTCGCCCACGATGTTGGGGTCCTCCACGCCCACGCCGGTGCCCCGCATGCGGTCGAGCAGGCCGTCGGGGTCGGCCTCGTCGGCCGACTCGGTGGGCTCGGTGGGCTCGGTCGCCGCGACGGGCTCGGTGGGGTCGGGTGCGGTGGTGTCGTCCATGGAGCACCACTGGCCCGCCGGGGGCGGCCCACGCACCAACGTCTGCCGCCCGGGCGGGTCCTCTAGAGCGAGAGGCCGGGGACGGCGCCGGTGTCGAGCGGGCTGGGACCGTCGGCGACGAGCCGGTGCCAGCCGGCGGCGGCGACCATGGCGGCGTTGTCGGTGCACATGGCCGGCGACGGGAGCGAGACCCGCAGCCCGGCCGCCTCGCCCCGGCGGACGGCCTCGGCCCGCAGGAGCGTGTTGGCGGCCACCCCGCCGCCGAGGCACAGCCCCTTGGCGCCGGTCTGCTCGGCCGCCCGCAGGGCCTTGGCCATCAGCACGTCGACCACGGCGGCCTGGAACGAGGCGGCTACGTCCGTGGTGGCCACGTCGGGGTGACGGCGGACGTGGTTGATCACCGCCGTCTTGAGCCCCGAGAACGACAGGTCCAGTCCCTCGTCGATCATGGCCCGCGGGAAGGCGATGGCCTCGGGATCGCCCTCGGTGGCAGCGGCGTCGATGGCGGGCCCACCCGGGTAGGCCAGGCCGAGGTAGCGGGCGACCTTGTCGAAGGCCTCGCCGGCGGCGTCGTCGAGCGTGCCCCCGAGGACCTCGTACGACCCGGGGGCGTCCATGGCCACCAGGAGGGTGTGGCCACCGGAGACGAGCAGGACGACGACCGGCAGCTCGACGCCGGGGTCGTCGAGGAGGGCGGCGTGGAGGTGGGCCTCGAGGTGGTTGACGGCCACGAACGGGACGTCCCACACGAGAGCCAGGGCCTTGGCCGTCGCCACGCCGACCAGCAGGGCGCCGACCAGGCCGGGTCCGTAGGTCGCGGCCACGGCGCCGACCTCGCGGTCGGCCAGCCCGGCCTCGACCAGCGACTGGGCGATGACCGGGGTGAGCAGCTCGACGTGGGCCCGGCTGGCCACCTCGGGCACCACGCCGCCGTAGCGGGCGTGGATGTCGACCTGGCTGGACACGACCGACGAGCGGACCCGGCGGCCCCCGACGACCACGGCCGCGGCCGTCTCGTCGCACGACGTCTCGATGCCGAGCACGGGCAGGGCGTCGAGGTCGACCGCCTCGGGGTCCCACACGCTCATCGGCGCACCTTCGGAGCGCGGGAGATGCGGGGCCGGGGAGCCACGGACGAGCGCCGATGAGCGCTGGCGGCTCCGCAAGCTCCGCCGCCAGAGGGCCCGTCTCTTCTGATTCGCTCGCTGCGCTCGCTCATGCGTCCTCCTCGACCCGCGCCACCGGGGTGCCGTCGCCGGAGCGGACGCCCTGGAGGACGCTGGGGGTGGGTAGGGACGCCTCGATGCGGGCCAGCCGCTCGGCGTAGGGGGCCGTGCCCACGTCGATGGCCCACATGATCACGGCGTCCTCCCGGTTGTCGACGTAGTACGCCTTGCGGATCCCGGCGGGGGCGAAGCCGAACCGGCTGTACAGGCGCTGGGCGTGGAGGTTCGACGCCCGGACCTCGAGCGTCACCCGCTCGGCGCCCAGGGCGACGGCCTCGCGCGCCAGCACGAGCAGCAGGCGGGTGGCCAGGCCCTGGTGCTGGTGGACCGGCGCCACCGCGACGGTGGTGACGTGGGCGTCGCCGGCGATCACCATCAGGCCGGCGTAGCCCACGACCTCGGTGCCGCGACGGGCCACCAGGTAGCTCCGCCCGTCGGTGGTGGACAGCTCGCCCAGGTACAGCCCCAGCGACCACGGCCGGGGGTAGACCTGCTGGTCGATGCGCAGCACCTGGCGCAGGTGGCGCCGGCGCATGGGCGTGATGACCACCGGCGCGGTGCGGGCGACGGCGGCGGACCCCGGGTCGGGTCGGGTGGTGGCCGCCATCAGCCCGGCCCCGATCGGGCATCGGGTCCCGACCGCGGCCCCGCCACCCCGTCGCGGGTCGCCCAGCTGATCTCGGCGTCGGGCTTGCGCAGGTAGGTCGGCGTGACGTCCCACGGCTGGACCCACTCCTCCCGCAGGGCCTGGTGGTGGGCCAGCAGGACCAGGTCCCGCGCCGACGGCGCCGTCAGCCCGTGGGTGACGACCTCGGCCCGGCTCAGCGACCGGAAGTCGTCCCGGTACCGCACCGCCCCGTCGCCCACCAGGAGCAGGTCGCCGCTCTGGGCCTGGAGCTCGGCGCGCAGGTCGTCGGGCGTGCTGACCCGCGGCTCGGTGATGCGCTGGACGCCCCCGGGGACCGACCGGTAGAGGGCCGAGAACAGCTCGCCCCGCCGGGCGTCGATGACGGCGGCGATCATGCGGTCGGTGAAGCGGGTCGGGTAGGCCAGCAGGTCGAGGCTGGAGATGGGGATGACCGGGACCCGGAGGGCCTGGGCCACCGCCTTGGCCGTCGCCACCCCGACCCGCAGGCCGGTGAAGAGGCCAGGCCCGATGTCGACGGCCACGGCCCCCAGCTCCGACAGCTCGATCCGGGCCTGGCGGCACACGAACTCGATCGACGGGGTCAGGGACTCGGCGTGACGCCGCGCACGGGACGAGTGGGCGGAGGCCAGGACGCCCTCGTGGCCGCCCACGGCACAGCCCACCTGTGCCGTCGCCGACTCG
>DATHEV010000666.1:0-15349 GCA_035318405.1 Iamia sp. | reverse complement strand
CGCGAGGACGAGCTCGGTCCGGCCGAGGCCGCCTACAAGGCCGTCGCCGCCATCGTCCGCACCATCCCCGACCCCACCGACTAGCCCCGCCCCGTTCTCGCGGTCACCCGACTCGAAGGGTGAGCGCTTCGGCCGCCTCGCCCAACCTCGTGCGAGGTTCGCCGCGGCACGGTGAACCTCGCACAACGTTCGCCCGAGCCGGGCCCACGACAGCTCGTCGTCGTACAGAAGGGTGAGCGCCGGGGAGGGGGCACCCACCCGGGTCATGGAAGTGACACGGGACTGCAACCGGTCCGGCCCGGTACCGCAACGTCGAGGGCGTACAACTCCGGCATGCTCACGTTCCGCCGCCACCACCACGAGCATCCGGCCTGGGTCCAGGCGCCCGCCTGCGCCGAGTACCGGGCCTCGGGGCTCGAGCTGCGACTGATCGACCTGGTGGAGCTGCGGGGGCGTTCGGCCCGTGCCGGCTTCGACGACGTGACCGTCCTCGACGCCGAGATCGCCGAGGTGCGCGCCGAGCTCGCCGCCCTCGGCATCGATCCCCAGGGGCTGGAGCACCTGGCGGCCTGACGGGGGGCCTCGTCCCCCTCGGACCGCCGCTTCGGAGCGACGGTGGGCCGGGGCGGGGGGCGGGGAGACCGCCGGGCGATCCGAGTCTGCGCCACCCACCCGGTCCGCCGGGGGGAGGCGCAGGCTCGAGGATCAGGTGGGAGCGGGGGAGGCGTCGGGGTCCGGGTCGTCGTCGGAGTCGACCCGGGCCTCGGCGAGGTCGTCGCCGTCGGCGGCGGGGTCGTCGCCGTCGGCGGCGGGGTCGTCCGTGACCTCGCCGTCGGCGGCGTCGGAGCCGTCGTCGATGTCGTCGTCGTCGGTGCGGTCGTCGGTGGCCGTGGCCGTGGTGCCCGTCCCGGAGCCGGCGGCCCGGGTGGTGTGGCGGGGACGGCTGGTGGTCCGCCGCTTCGTCGTGGCCACCTTGGTGCCGTCGGCGGCGGTGCGGGTGGTGGTCTCGAACACGGGCTCACCCCCGACCTCGCCGGCCTCGAGGGCCCGGCCCAGAGCCGGTCGGACCTTGACCAGGAGGTAGATCCCGATGGGGATCATGGCCACGCACATCCACTGAGCCCCGGTGAGCCCGCCGACCCGCTCGTCGTTGACCCGGAGGGCGTCGTAGGTGAAGCGCTGGGCGGCGTAGGTCAGGAGGAAGACGCCGCCCACCGTGCCCGGCGTGGGCTTCTTGGCCAGCAGCCACCAGAGCGCCCCGAACAGCACGAACAGGGTCACGCACTCGTAGAGGGCGGGGTTGTGGAAGGCCATGCCCTTCTCGACGAAGGGGGCCGTGTCGGACAGCCCGAGGCGAGCCTCGCGCAGATCGCCGCCGTCGTAGCGGGTGGCGAGGAAGAAGCTGGTCTCCCGGCCGAAGTGCTCGCCCACCGACAGGCAGCCGAGCCGACCGAAGGCGGCGCCGATCAGGACGGCCACGGCGAAGCCGTCGAGCAGCTGCCAGCGCTGGAGACGGGTCCAGCGCAGGAAGGTGGGCAGCCCGAGGGCGATGGCGGCGATGAACCCGCCCGAGAACTGGAGCCCGCCCTCCCACACGGCGATGAGGTCGATCGGGTTCTCGATCTGGTCCCAGTGGGTGGCGACCCAGGTGGCCCGGGCGCCGACGACCCCGGCCAGGACCATGCGGGTGCCGAGGCGATAGGTCTCGTCCCGGGTCATGCCGTACTTCTCGCCGTGGCTGGCGGCGAACCACACGCCCAGCACCACGCCGATG
Organism: Iamia sp.; assembly: GCA_035318405.1. GTDB lineage: Bacteria > Actinomycetota > Acidimicrobiia > Acidimicrobiales > Iamiaceae > Iamia. The sequence continues at coordinate 13,575 of DATHEV010000666.1, read as the reverse complement.
GCGGTCATCAGGCCGAACGTCCGCAGCGTCAGCGGCCCCAGCTCGATCGTCGGGTGCGTCGTATACGGGATCACAGCGACAAGCGGGCTCACCCCGACATCATCACGTCCGTCCCGCCCCGACGCCAGCCACCGCCCCCCGCCGGCCGAGTCGACCGTTGGCGGCGAGCGTCACCACCACCCCCAGCCCGCCCGCGACCCGGCGCGACTGCCGCCGTCTCCCCCCGGCTCCGTCCTGGTGCCGCCACCGTCGGCTGCACCCGACCGCCACGTCCGCCCCGGTCGAGCACCCCCGTCGAGCCTCCCTCGTCTCCACAGGTGTCCCCCACCCCTCCCCCCGAGCTGTCTGGTGGGGAATCGCTGTCGATTCGCTGCCCTCGAATCGCCAGCGAATCGAGGAGGTCGTGTCGCTGTCGATTCACCACCAGACGGTTTGCGCGGAGGTGACGGAGGAGGGGCGGAGGAGGGGCGGGTGGGCGGCCTTGAGTGGTCGGGCTGCTTCGGCAGCCCGACGCGGGCGACGATCGGTCGGCAGCTGGGCACGGGCGGTCGCCGATCCCGACGCGACCGACCCGGCGTCCCGCCCCACTGTCACACCCCCTCGTCAGTATGTGATCGACGACGACGCCCCTCGTCGGATCGCGGTGATGGACCGCCACCCGTCCCCCGACGAGGAGGTGCCCCCGTGCCGCCCGAAGACACCCGTCCGACCGCCCGCCGGATCCCGGGCCGCCCCGCCGAGATGGTGGGCGGCGACCTGTTCCCCAACCGGGTCGCCAGTGGCCTGTCATCCATGGCCCGTCGCATCGCCCAGGTGCGCCGGGACGACCTGTTCTCCCGCATGCGCCAGATCGACCGCACCTTCGCCGCTCTGGCCGACGAGCGGCTCAGCATCGTCGAAGAGCTGGTCGAGCTGCGCGACACCCTGTGGCCGGCCATCCCCTGGCAACGAGGGCGTCGCCCTCCGGCGATCGAGGGTGCGCCGCTTCCCGCCGCCGTCGGCCGGGCTGTCCCCCTGGAGGGCATCGCCCTCCGCCGGGCGTGCCTCCAGGTCCTCGGCCGCCACGGCCAGCTCTCGCTGGTGGAGATACACGCATGGCTCCACCGCTACGGCTACCTGGTCGGTAGCGATCGTCCGGTCAAGGCGCTCGCCGACGCCCTCGGCCACGAGCACGACGCCGGCCGCGCCCAGCGGGTCGAGCGTGGCGTCTACATCCTCCACCCTCTGTTCACCCCGCAGTCCGGCGGGCCCGGCACCCCACTGCCGCCCTACGACGACCCGCCGATGGACATCGACCCGCTCGTCGATCCCCCGCTTCGCTGCGACGACGAAGGCCACGACGACGAAGACGACGACCACAGCTCGGCCCGAGACGCCGGGCACGACCGATCCACGGCGGACCACCGTCGCCATCCGTCGGCCCACGACCGCCCCCGACAGCGAAGCCGGCCGCAGTGCCTACAGCGGCTGGATCCAGCCGCCCACGTCACGAACGAGGGCGTCGGCCTCGACCGGGCCCGTGGTGCCCTCGCGGTAGAGGACGGTCTCGGGCGGGTCGGCCAGCACCCGCTCGACGATGTGCCACTGCTCGTCGAGGCTGTCGGCCCGGCCGAAGCGGCGGCGGTCGCCCTCGAGGGCGTCGTCGATCAGCCGCTCGTAGGCCTCGGCCCGGGCGCCGAGGGCCTGCTCGTAGTCGACGTCGAGCTGGATGGGCTGGGTGATCAGCTGGTCGCCCGGCGCCTTGGCCAGCAGGTGGAGCGAGACCCCGTCGTCGTGGCCGAGCCTGAAGCGGAGGAAGCTGGGGTCGGGCGTCGGCTTGTCGTCGTCGGTGAACAGGAGCCGGGGTGGGTCGGTGAAGCGGACGATCGCCTCGGTGGCGGTGGCGCCGAGGGCCTTGCCCGTGCGGATCACCCACGGCACGCCGGCCCAGCGCCACGAGTCGATCTCGAAGCGCAGGGCCACGTAGGTCTCGACGTCGGAGCCGCCCTGGACGCCCTCCTCGTCGGGGTAGCCCCGGTACTGGCCCCGCACGACGTTGGCCGGGTCGATGGTGCGGACCTGGCGGAACAGACGGGTCTTCTCGTCCGAGAGGGCGTTGGCGTCGGCCGCCACCGGCGGCTCCATGGCCAGCAGGGCGACGATCTGGAGGAGGTGGTTCTGGACCACATCGCGCAGGGCGCCGACGCTCTCGTAGAACTTGCCCCGGGAGCCCACGCCGAAGTCCTCGGCCATGGTGATCTGCACGCTGGAGATGAAGCTCCGGTTCCACAGCGGCTCGAGCATCGAGTTGGCGAAGCGGAACACCAGCAGGTTCTCGACGCCCTCCTTCCCGAGGAAGTGGTCGATCCGGTAGATCGCCTCCTCGGGGAAGGCCTGGTGGAGGACGGCGTTCAGCTCCTGGGCCGAGGCCCGGTCGCGCCCGAAGGGCTTCTCGACCACCACCCGCCCGTGCTCGTGGAGCCCGACCCGCTGGAGCCCCTGCACGACGTCGTCGAACAGCGCCGGCGGGATGGCCAGGAAGAACAGGGGCCGCTCGACGCCGGCCTCGCGCACCCGCTCGGCGAGGCGGTCGTAGGTCGCGTCCTCGCGGTAGTCGCCGGACAGGTAGGTGAGGTGGTCGCACAGCCGGCCCAGGACCGCCTCGTCGGCCTCCTCGACCTTGGCGGCGATGCTCTCGCGCGCCCGCCCGTGGAGCTGCTCGTCGCTCCAGTCGGACGAGGACACACCGATGACGGGACCGAGCTGGCCGTCCTCCTCGATGTGATAGAGCGCCGGGAACAGCTTCTTGGCGGCGAGGTCGCCGGTGGCCCCGAACAGGACCAGCCCGTCGCAGCGCTCGTCGCTCATGAGCCGGCGTGGGCGGGCTCGTCCGGGTCCGACGACGCGCCGGGCGACTCGGTGGGGTGGGCGGGGTCGACGGGCTCGGACGGCTCGACCTCGTCCAGCCGCTCGACGGCGTGCCCGCCGAACTGGTTGCGGAGGGCGGAGATGGCCCGCATCTCGACGTCGGTCGCGTCCTGCGAGACGAAGCGGGCGAAGAGGGAGGCGGCGATGACCGGGGCGGCCACGCCCAGGCGCACGGCCTCCTCGACCGTCCAGCGGCCCTCGCCCGAGTCGGCCGCCGTCGGCGCGATGCCCTCGAAGCCGGGGCTCTCCTCCAGCCCCTTGACCAGGAGGTCGAGCAGCCACGACCGCACCACCGAACCGGTCTGCCACGACTTCAGCCCGGCCAGGACGTCGATGCCCAGCTCGCTGGCCTCGAGGATGGCGTAGCCCTCGGCGAAGGCCTGCATCATCCCGTACTCGACACCGTTGTGGACCATCTTGGTGAAGTGACCGGCGCCCGGCGGACCGACGTGGGCCAGCCCCTCCCCCTCCCCCGGCGACAGCGTCTCGAGGGCGGGCCACAGCACCTGGACGTGCTCGTCGAGCCCGCCGACCATGAGGGCGTAGCCGTTCTGGAGGCCCCAGACGCCGCCGCTGGTGCCGGCGTCGACCCAGCCGATGCCCGCCTCCGCCAGCTCGCCGGCGCGGCGGATGGAGTCCTTGAAGTTCGAGTTGCCGCCGTCGACGACGACGTCGCCCTCGCTCAGCAGCCCGGCCAGCTCCTGGATGGTGTCCTCGGTGGGCTCGCCGGCGGGGACCATCACCCACACGACCCGGGGCGCATCACCATCGACCAACGCCGACACCAGCTCGTCGAGCGAGGCGACGTCACGCCCGTCGGGGGCCCGGTCGTACCCCACGACCTCGTGACCGCCCCGGCGGAGCCGCTCGGCCATGTTGCCGCCCATGCGGCCCAGGCCGATCATGCCGATCTTCACCGGGCCACCTCCTCGAGGTCGGCGAAGGCGACCCGCCCGGCCCGCAGGCCGTGGGCCTGCAACGTCCGGAGGTCGCCCTCGGCCTGGGCGTGCTTCAGGGTCGAGAAGCCGAACGGCTTCCCCGGGATGGCCACGTCGACGGCGTCGTCCCCGACCACCTGGACGAAGACGCCCGAGGGCGGCCCGCCCTTGTGGAGCTGGCCGGTGCTGTGGAGGTAGCGCGGCCCGAGGCCCACGGTGGTGGCGACCCGGTAGCGGTCGCGGATGGCCGTGCGGGCGTCCTCGAGGACGTCCACCCGGTCGCCCTCCGGGTCGATGTAGGCCTGGATGGCGACGTAGTCACCCGGCCCGACCTGGTCGAGGAGGGCCGAGAGGGACGTGATCTCGACGTCGCCCACGCCGGTCTCCAGGACGTCGTTGGTGGCCGCCTTGGCCTCGGCCACGTTGGGCTGGTCGAAGGGGTTGATGCCGAGGGCGGCGCCGCACAGGGCGGTGGCGACCTCCCAGGTGAGCACCAGGTCGCCGAGGCCGTCGGGCCCGCCGGAGGGGAGCTCGACCACCGGGTGGCCCGCCTCGGCCAGGCGGTCGAGGCCGTGGTGCTCGCCGATGGCCACGAACAGCCGGTCGTCGCCGTAGACCTCGGGCGGGCCCAGGCGCTCGCCGGCGATGGGGATGACCCCGGTGCCGTGCTTGCCCGTGGACTCGGCCAGCAGCTGCTCGAGCCAGAGGCCGGCGGTGTCGATCTCGCCGTCGATCACCAGCGTCAGCTTGTCCCGGCCCACCCGCACCCCACCGGCCATCGCCGCCGCCAGGCGGAGCCCGGCGTTCTGGGTCGGGTCCGGGTCCTGGAGGAAGGGGGTGGCGAAGGCGGCCGAGGCCAGGAGGGCGGCCACGTCGAGACCGGCGGCCGCCGCCGGGACCAGCCCGAAGAACGACAGGGCCGAGTAGCGGCCCCCGATGTCGGACGGGTTCTCGAACAGGGCCCGGAAGCGCTCGGCCGTGGCCCGCTCGGCGAGGGGCGTGTCCGGGTCGGTCACCACCGCGATGTGGCCGGTGTCGCCGCCGTGCTCGATGACGGTGCCCAGGTGGCTCAACGTCTCGATGGTGGTGCCGGACTTCGACGAGGCGACGAACAGGGTGGTCTCGGGCGGGCACTCCTTGAAGATGCGCAGGAGCGGGGCGGGGTCGGTGGTGTCGAGCACCCGGAGCTCGGGCCGGCCGGGCTGGGGCGGGAACGATCGGGCCAGGACCTCGGGGAAGAGGCTCGAGCCGCCCATGCCCATCACGACGACGTGCTCGATGCCGTCGGCGCCGAGGGAGTCGGCGAAGGTCCGGAGGCGCTCGTCCTGGGTGGCCATGGCGCCGGCCACGTCGAGCCAGCCCAGCCGGTCGGCCACCTCGGTCGGGTCGTCCTGCCAGAGGGTGTGGTCGCGCTCCCAGAGGCGGCGGACGGCCTCCCGACCCTGCAGGTCGTCGAGCACCGCCGCCACGGCCTCGCCGATCGGACCCAGCTTGTCCATCTGTCGCTCGACCTCCAGCGGCCGGGTGGGCCCGACCTCTCCGACTGTTGCTAGCAGACGCCCCCCTGCCCGGGGACCGCCCCGCCGAACGACGGGGCTAGGGAAGGCGGGAGAGGTCGAGCTGGGCCCGGCGGACGGGCTCGCCGAACCAGTAGCCCTGGGCCGCGTCGCAGCCCATGTCCCGCAGGATGTCGGCCTGGCCCGGCTCCTCGACGCCCTCGGCCACTACCTTGAAGCCGAGGGTCCGGCCCAGCGTGATGGCGGCCGAGACGATGGCCCGGTCGCGGGCGTCGGTGACGATGCCGGCGACGAAGGTGCGGTCGATCTTGAGGCTGTCGGCCACCTTGGTCAGCCGGAGCTGCTCCAGCGAGGCGTAGCCGGTGCCGAAGTCGTCGATCGACACCCGCACCCCGATCTCGTGCAGCGCCTGCAACAGCGAGGCACTGCGGTCGGCGTCGCGGGCCAGGGCGCTCTCGGTGATCTCCAGTCGCAGACGGGCGGGGTCGACGTCGTGGCGCAGCAGCGAGGCCGTCACCTGGCCGATCAGCGCCGGCTCGTCGAGCTGGCGGGCCGAGAGGTTGACGCTGACGACCACCGGCAGGCCGTCGGCGATGTCGGCCAGGGCGGTGTCGACGGCCCAGGCGCCGAGCTCGACGACGATGCCGGTCTCCTCGGCCACCGGGATGAACTCATCGGGGCTGATCGCCCCCCGGGTCGGGTGGTCCCAGCGCACCAGCGCCTCGACCCCCATCAGGGTGCCGTCGGCCAGCGAGACCTGCGGCTGGTAGGCGAGGTGGAGGCTGCCGTCGGCGATGGCTCGCCGCAGGTCGGTCTCGGTGTCCTTGCGGGCCAGCGCCTGCTCGTAGGTGCCGGGGCGGTAGCGCACGACCTCGGATCCGCCCCGGCTGGCCGCCTCGCGGGCGGCGATGTCGGCCTTGTGGATCAGGCTGTTGACGGTGTCGACGTCCGTCGCCACGACCACGCCCACGCCGGGGGCCGCGGCCAGGTCGTGGTCGCCGACGGTGATCGGGGTGGCCAGGACCCGCCGCACCCGCTCGGCGATCTCGCCGGCCTCGTCGGGCCCGGCGCCCTCGCAGATGACCCCCAGGGCGCTGGCCCGGAGGTGGCCGACGACGTCGCCGGGACGGACCACGGCCCGAGTGCGCTGGGCCGCCACCCGGAGCAGCTCGTCGCCCGGCGCCCCCTCGACCCCGTCGTCGAGGCGGTCCATCTCGTCGAGGCGGTCGAGCGAGACCTGGACCAGGGCCACCGACTGGCGGCCGGCCCGGTGGAGGGCCTCGTGCAGCCGGGCCGTCAGGAGGCTGCGGGTGGGCAGGCCGGTGACGCCGTCCTCCACCGACGAGCGCCGCACCCGCGCCCGGTCGCCCTCGCGGGCGAGGGCCAGGGCGGCGACGGTGGCCCACGCCCCGAGGCCGAGGGCGTCGAGGGTGGCGGCCGCGCTGGGCACGGGGGCATCCGCCGCCACCGGCGGCGGGGGGGCCGGGTCCCGGCCCACGACGGTGGTGCCGCGGCCCGCGCCGGTGACCGGGAAGGCGGCCAGCACGCCGAGCGGCACCGAGCCCTCGACCAGGGCGACGAGCAGCGGGAGGCCGAGCCCGGCGGTGCGGAGGTCGTCGGCCACCTCGGTCCACGGCGCCGTGTCGGCCGACGCCCACACGACGCCGCCGGGCCGGGCGGGCGGGCCGGGGCCGGCCCCCGTCGCCACCCGATCGAGGGCGAGGACGGCGCGGCGGGGCAGGGCGATGTCGCGGCCGTAGACCCGGGCCGGCCCCGAGCGGCCGGCCACCACGATCCGGTGGCCCCGCCGGGTGGCCGTGGCCTGGGTGCCGATCCGGTCGACCAGCACCGGGATGGCCTCGCCGGCCAGCACGGCGGCCAGGGCGGCGTCGAGGGCGACCCGCTCGGCGGCGACCACCGCGGGCGGTGGTCCAGCATCGGGGCGGACGACAGCCATGGCCAGCTCAGCCGGCGGCGACGGCGGCGGCCGCCTCAGCAGCGCGGGCGACGATCTCGTCGACCACGGCATCGACGTGGGCCAGGCCCGGGAACATGATCTCGTAGGGCCCCGGCGCCAGGGCGACGCCCCGGTCGAGGAGGGCGTGGAACAGCCGGGCGTAGGTGGCGGTGTCGGTGCGGCGGGCGCCGTCGTAGTCGACCGGGACCTCGTCGCCCATGAAGAGGCCGACGAGCGGGCCCTCGACCGGCACCCGGGCCGTGATCCCGGCGGCGTCGAGGGCGGCCTGGAGTCCGGCGCCGAGGCGGGCGGCGGTGGCCTCCAACCGGACGTAGGCAGCGTCGTCGAGGAGCGCCAGCGCGGCCAGTCCGGCGGCGGTGGCGAGGGGGTTCCCCGACAGCGTGCCGGCCTGGTACACCGCGCCCAGCGGGGCGAGCAGGTCCATCACCTCGGCCCGGCCGCCGAAGGCCCCGACGTTGAGGCCGCCGCCGATGACCTTGCCGAAGCACGACAGGTCGGGCGTGACGCCGTAGCGCTCCTGGGCCCCGCCCCGCCCCAGGCGAAAGCCGGTGATGACCTCGTCGAAGATCAGGAGGGCGCCGACCCGGTCGCACTCGGCCCGCAGCCCGGCCAGGAAGCCGGGGGCCGGCGGGACCAGGCCCATGTTGGCGGCGACGGGCTCGACGATCACGCAGGCGATGGCCTCGTCCAGCTCGGGCACGACGTTGTACGGCGCCACCACGGTGTCGGCCACCGCACCGGCGGGGACGCCGGCCGAGCCGGGCACCGCTCGTGCCCCCGCGCCCTCTCCCGTGCCGGCCTCGATCAGGGCCACGGCGCTGCCGGCGTCGGCCAGCAGGCCGTCGCTGTGGCCGTGGTAGTTGCCGGCGAACTTCACGATCTTGTCCCGGCCGGTGGCGCCACGGGTCAGGCGGATGGCGCTCATGGTGGCCTCGGTGCCGCTCGACACCAGCCGGACCCGCTCGCACGCCGGGACCCGGGCCCGGATCTCCTCGGCCAGCACGACCTCGCGCTCGGTCGGCGCGCCATAGGACGTGCCCCCGGCGGCGGCCTCCTGGATGGCGGCGACGATGGCCGGGTGGGCGTGGCCGCCGATGATCGCCCCGTACGACTGGACCAGGTCGAGGAGCTGGCGGCCCTCGGCGTCCCACACGTACGGCCCCTCGGCGCGGGCCACGAAGTAGGGCGTCCCCCCGACCGAGCGGAAGGCCCGCACGGGCGAGTTGACGCCGCCGGGGATGACGGCCTGGGCCCGGGCGAAGAGGGCGGCGTTGGCGGTGAGCGGCGTGACGATCAGCCGACGATAGGCGCAGGCCGCAGTGTCGCCACGGCCCGACCGCACCGGGACGCCACCGGCGCACGCGAGGTGGTCAGCCCACCTGCCGCCGGCAGTGCCCCGTCCACTCCACGAGCGCCTCGTGCAACCGCTGGGCGAAGGCGATCTCGTCGTCGGTCAGCGCCGACCGGGCGATGGCGTCGGCCATGGCATCCGGCAGGCGCTCGGCGAGGTCGAGCACGGTATCTCTCATCCACCCCGGTTCGACTCGGGTGTCCCGGGCCAGCCGCTCCCAGTGCCGGCCCTCGATCACCGTCACCCGGTACTCGCCTCCGACCCTCTGCGCCAGCTTCACCTTCCCGGGGTGGGCGTCGTAGGGCAGGATCGACGCCACGTCGTACATGGGGGCCAGCCGCACCTGTCTCCCGGAGAGCAGGAGCGAGTGGTTCTTGGCGTGCGTGTCGGGCGCCAGCACCAGCCAGTCGTAGGCGATCGACCGGCACAGCGCCTCGACCTGGGCGAGCGGCGCATCTCCGACGGCGCTCCAGAGGAGCCGGGCCATGGTGCGGGACGTCGGCCCGCCATCGCTCTCGTACTTCTGGCTCGGATGGACGCCGAGCGCCTGGCACAGGTCCTCTTGGTGGATGCGGACGAAGGCGCCGTCCGGTCCCAGACGACGGTCGTACCGCTCGACGACGAGCGTCCTCTGGCCGCCGAAGGTCTCCACCGTCGTCCGGGCCGCAGGCAGCTCGACCAGGCGCGCGGTGGCGAGGCACAGGTGCTCGTCGACATCGATGTCGTCGAACCCGGCGAAGGCGGGTTTGAGGATGTGCGTCGTCGGCGTGGCGCCGGCGGGGATGCTCCACTGCCCGCTCGTCGGATCGCGGGCGAGTGCGACCTTCGCCTGTGCGCCCGCCAGGCTCCACCGGCCCGGCTCGGACGATGTCGTCCAGGCCGGTCGCTCGTGGACGACGCGCCGAAGGACCTCGCCCACCTCGGCCTCGTCGAGCGGCTCATGCCCGCCGTCCGCCGCGTCGATCGGGTCGCCGGGTCCGAGGTAGCGGGCCGCCCCGGCCACGTCGGCCCCCCGGGCCTCGAGCAGCCCGAACACATCAGTGGTGGAGCACCCGGCCTCCCGGGCCCAGCGCTCGACCACCCGCTCGTCGTCGGGGAACAAGCCCCACAGGTACGGCTCGACCGTGGCGTGCCCGTAGGGCGCGGGGCCCGCCGGCATGGACACCGAGAGGGGCGTCGAGCCCGGTGCGGCCCGCCATGGGTCCCGGTAGCGCAGCTCGAGCCGACGGTGCCCGTCCGAGACGAGGTCGGCCACCGCGTCGGAGCCGATGACGACGGTCAGGCGACGCTCATCCAACGAAGCCGGCCAGGTGGTCGTCGAGGTCGAGAGAGTGATCTCCGGCAGGGGCGGCCCCCGCCTCGAGGGCGAGGTCCAGGGCCGCGAGCGCTCGGAGGACGGCGGCCAGCTCGAGCGTCGGCTTCCCGGCCTCGGCGGCCACGAGCCACTGCCGGCTCACATCGGCCCGGCGGGCGACCTCGCGCTGGCTGAGCCCGAGCTCCCGGCGGCGAGCGCGCAGCAGCGCCCCGACGTCCTTGGCCGTGTGCACCATCATCGGTGTCACCGTACGGGGACATCTGCAATCTGTCAACGCTCGACGACACAGATGCATGTCACCGTTCGTTGACATGGTCTCAGGTGTCGTCGTACGGCGACAGGTCTGCTACGCCGTGAGCATCTCGGCGACCTCGCCCGCGAGGTAGGTGAGGATGAGGTCGGCGCCGGCGCGCTTGATGGCGGTGAGGTGCTCGAGGGCGACGGCGTCGCCGTCGATCCAGCCCCGCTCGGCCGCCGCCTTGATCATCGAGTACTCGCCCGACACGTGGTAGGCGGCGAGGGGCACGTCGACCTCGGCACGGGCCCGGGCCAGGATGTCGAGGTAGGCCAGGGCGGGCTTCACCATCACCATGTCGGCCCCCTCGGCGATGTCCTCCCGGATCTCCTCCATGGCCTCGCGGGCGTTGCCCATGTCCTGCTGGTAGGCCCGGCGGTCGCCGCCCCCGGCGATCTCGACGTCGACGGCCTCCCGGAACGGGCCGTACAGGCTCGATGCGTACTTGGCCGCGTAGGCGAGGATCGACACCTCGGTGCGGCCCATCTCGTCGAGGGCGTCGCGGATGGCCATGACCTGGCCGTCCATCATCCCGGAGGGGGCGCAGACGTCGGCCCCCGCCTCGGCCTGGGCCATGGCCGCCTCGGCGTAGCGCCCGAGGGTGGCGTCGTTGTCGACCAGGCCGTCGGGGGTGAGCAGCCCGCAGTGGCCGTGGTCGGTGTACTCGTCGAGGCACAGGTCGGCCATGAGCACGACCTCGTCACCGATGTCGTCGCGCAGGTCGCGCAGGGCCACCTGGACGATGCCGTCGGGGTCGGAGGCGCCCGTGCCCTCGGCGTCCTTGTGGGCCGGGATGCCGAAGAGGATGACGGCGCCGATGCCCAGGTCCCGGAGCCGCTTCACCTCGCCCCGGAGGCTGTCCCGGGTGTGCTGGACCACGCCCGGCAGCGACGAGATGGGGTGGGGCTCGTCGATCCCCTCGCGCACGAAGAGCGGGGCGACCAGGTCGTCGACGCCGAGACGGGTCTCGGCGACCAGGCGACGGAGGGTCGGGGTGCGGCGGAGCCGGCGCAGCCGCCGTTGCGGGAAGGCCATGAGAGCAGCCTACGAACGACGCGCTCCGCCCCTCCCGTCGGCGAACTCGGTGGGGTAGGCGCCCGAAACGGGGCGTCCATCCCACCGAGTTCGCAGGATCGTTCCGGGGGGCGGCGGGAACCCGGACCTCGCTGTCGCAGGGGGTCGGTACGGTGGCGGGATGCTCGCAGGGCGCCCGGGCCTCAGCCCGGTGATGGTGGGCCGCAACGGACCCCTCGACAGCCTGGCCGCCCTCCTGACGGCCGAGGTGCCCGGCGTCGCGCTCATCGGCGGCGAGGCCGGCATCGGCAAGTCGCGTCTGGTGCGCGAGCTGCTCGACGGCCTGCCGTCCGAGGTGCGGGTCCTCGCCGGCCAGGCCGACCCCGGCGGGCTCAGCCACCCGTTCAAGGTCGTGCTCGACATCGTGGCCAGCCGGGTCCCCGCCGACGACGAGCGGGTCGTCGCCCTGCGGGCCGACGCCGACGAGCGGCGCCCGCTGGCCGACCTGCTCGGCCTGGCCCAGTCGCTGCTGCTCGACCTGATCGACGGCGATCGGGTCGTCATGGTGTTCGAGGACCTGCACTGGGCCGACTCCGAGAGCATCACCGTGTTCGAGCGCCTGGCCGGCCTCACCGCGGACGGGCCGGCGCTGGTCGGCACCTACCGTCCCGGCGACCTCACCCGCCGCCACCCGCTCACCGACGCCCTGGCCCGCCTCGACCGCCGTCCGCAGGTCATCCACCTGCGCATCGACCGGCTGTCGATCCCCGACGTGCAGGACTTCCTGGCCGCCGTCTACGGCTCCCGGCCGTCGTACCGGGTGGCCGAGGCCCTCCACACCCGCAGCGGGGGCAACCCCTTCTTCCTCGAGGAGCTGCTCGTCGCCTCGGGCGGGGCCACGCTCGACGATCTCGGCTCGGCCCCCCTGCCGTGGAACCTGGCCGAGGCGGTGCGGGCCCAGGTCGACGATCTCGACCCCTCCTCCCGCCGGGTCATCGAGACCGCGGCCGTGCTCGGGCGCCGGGTCCCGTTCGACGTCCTCGCCGCCGTCACCGGGTTCGACGAGGGCGAGCTGATCGACGTCCTGCGCGACCTCATCGGGCGCGACCTCCTGGTCGAGTCCGAGGTCGACGTGTTCAGCTTCCGCCACGACCTCTCCCGCGAGGCCATCGAGCAGCGGCTGCTGGGCCGTGAGCACCGGCGCATCCACCAAGCCGCCCTCGACGTCCTCCACCGGGTCGAGTCGCCCAACCTGGCCGCCATGGCCCGCCACGCCCAGGGGGCCGGCCGGCCCGACGAGATGGTCGAGCTGGCCCGCCGAGGCAGCTCCCGCTACCTCGCCATCGGCTCCAGCTACCAGGCGCTCGACCTGGCCGAGCTGGGCCTCACCGAGTGCGAGGACGACCTCCAGCTGCTCACCACCGCGGCCCGGGCGGCGTGGCTGTCGGGGCTCCACACCGATGCCGTGATCCACGCCGAGGCCCTCACGGCCTACGCCGATGTCGCCGGCGACGTGACCGCCCGGGCCGCCGGCCGTCGCCTCCTGCTCCGCCTCTACTGGGAGCTGGGGCACGAGCCGTCGCGGGCCGAGGTGGCCGAGTCCCTCGTCGCCGATCTCGACGTGCTGGAGGACGGCCCCGACCGGGCCGCCGCCCTCACCGACCTGGCCCAGGTCTCGATGCTCACCAACCGCATCGACGATGCGGTGCACTGGGCCAAGCTGGCCATCGAGGCGGCCGATCGCCACGACCTGCCCGAGATCCGGCGCAACGCCGTCGTCGAGCGGGCCAGCGCCCTGCTCAACAGCCGCGACGTGGTCGACGAGGCCATCGACGACCTGGTGCGCACCGGTGACGAGGCCTCGGCCGCCGGCGAGGACCTGCTCGCCGCCCGGGCGTGGAGCAACGCCGCCTTCTCCAGCGCCGGCATCCTCACCTCGGCCCAGCGGCTCGACCTGCTGGATCGGATGCACGGCGCCGCCGACAGGGCCGGCTGGCAGCCCGAGGGCACCCACTCGCTGGCCTCGGGACGGTTCGAGATCGCCTTCCACGACGGCGACATGGCCGCCGCCGAGGCCGCCATCGACGGCTACTTCATGAACGACGCGGCATGGCCCATCGGGAAGCACGGGTGGCTGGGGCTGCGCACGCCCCAGCTGTACCTCGAGCAGGGCAACGTCGAGCGGGCCCAGTGCGCCCTCGACGACGTCGACGACCTGCCCCAGCCCATGACCGAGCTGCGCACCGCCATCGCCCTCGAG